>CAJXVJ010000066.1 GCA_913061105.1 uncultured Alcanivoracaceae bacterium
TCTACACAGAGTAGATCGTCGGCAGCGTCAGATGTGTATAAGAGACAGTACTTATACATTCTAATTTTCTGACCTATACTGATGAACCTCTAAGGCAAACTTAATACTAAAAACTAACTGTCTTACTGTCTAACTAATTATTGATGACGGGCAATATACCACCATACTGCTTTATAAAAATTGACCCTAGTCAATAAGCATCAATAAATATATTACTTAACTTTCCCATCTGCTTCATCAAGAACTTTTTTAGCTTCTTCTTTGACTTCTTCAACTTTTTCTTTGGCTCCATCCATTGCTTCTGCAGCACCATCTTTTACTTCTTCAAGTTTTTGTTCAGCATCACTTTTAATCTCTTCTGCTGAATTTAACAACGCTTCCACATTTTCAACAGGAGGAACTTGAGTTGAATCTACTTCACCATCGATTGTTGGCACATCTGCGCCATCCAATGTTGCGTCATTTGTATCAGGCTTCAACTCAGGGACATCAGAATCTGAAGTATCTAATGTTCCGACCACACCCAAATCAATTTCGCCTGTATCTGCAACAGTAAATTCTTTACTGGCTTGAACAGCCATAAACATACTGATAGCAAAAAACAAAAACGCCAATAACATGGTTGTTTTAGTCAAGAAGTTACCTGATCCTTTTGCACCAAATACTGTTGATGATGCTCCTGATCCAAATGCTGAACCGGCTGTAGCTCCTGTTCCTTTTTGCACCAAAATAAAGGCAATCATTGCCACAACCAATAAAACGAACAATATTAATAATAAATTAACTGACATACTTTTTTAACTCACATTTTTGGATTACTGCATCACACTTATGATGACAATACATCCGCTTGTTGACATATAGCAAGAAAATCTTCGCTGGTTAACGAGGCTCCACCTATTAAACCACCATCGATGTCTTGCATGGAAAATAATTCTTTGGCATTACTGCCCTTAACACTGCCCCCATAAAGGATAGGCACAAGGTGCGCTATTGTATCACTTTTTAATGACAAAAGAGAACGAATAAATGCGTGCACCTCTTGAGCTTGTTCAGAACTTGCAGTTTTGCCTGTACCGATTGCCCATACTGGTTCATATGCAATCACTGCATTGGCAAAACCTTCAATTCCTACCAATTCAATAACCGCATTAATTTGATCTGCAACCACCTTTTCTGTGACTCCAGATTCTCTTTGTTCTAAAGTTTCACCACAACACAAAACTGGTGTTAAGCCATGTTTTAGTGCTGCTTGAAACTTCTTAGCAATGTTTGCACTGCTTTCTTTATAATAACTGCGTCTTTCAGAGTGACCTACCAGAACCATTTGGCACCCCAATTCTTTCAACATCGCAGCTGATATTTCACCTGTATAAGCACCAGACTCATGTTCACTAACTGTCTGACCACCATACTTAATTGCATTACCAACAGATGTATTTGCTAAAGGCAAATAAACAAATGGAGGAAATATAGCAACATCAAAATTTTTCTCGTTAGGTAGACCTTCAATAATCTCAGATATCAAATCAGCGGTCATAGCAATAGAACCATTAAGTTTCCAATTTCCTGCAACCAATAATTTTCTCATACCCTAGATATACCTATTTTTTAGCGTGCGCATTATAATACAATATGTGGACATATTCGATAAACAATAACACTATTTTCAATTTTTATAATATTCAGTGTTATTTTTAACAAATATTTCATTCAAAAATACAACGATTTCCCCTTTTGTTAAGGTATTTATACATGGGTATAATTACGGAGAAAGGCTTAAAATAACCGAATCCGCATTCACTAATTCCAAATCAAAACCCCAATAATTGGCAATAAATTCAAAGGTTTCATCACTGTAGAAACACACATGTGTTGGGTCATTTTTATAATGCCAAGAGATAAATCTGTCATGATCTATCAACCGTTTTGTCATAATACCCAAAAATCCATTCGGCTTTAACACTTTTTTAAGCTTATTTAGCTCTAAATGAGGATGGTATAAGTGTTCAATTACCTCGGTACACGTAATGAAATCATATTTTTGATTAAACACATCTGGATTATTGGCATAATAAAGGTCATAGTTTCTGACTTTAAATCCATTTTCAGCCATCATCAGCGAAATAGTTGGACCCGGTCCACTGCCAAAATCTAATCCCCTGGCATTGGGTTTAAGCTTTTTAGTCAATGGCAGCAATAACCTGTTGAGAAAGTCTCTGTATCCTGAGTCTTCAAAATTATTTTCATGCAAGTCATAAACTGCTTTTTCATCGTCGGGACTGTAACAATCTTCAGGTTTAACAAATACCAATTGACAATCTTGACATTGCCAATAGTTTCGCATTTTATCTTGGTGATAATGTTTGGTATTTAAATTAAGACACAAAGGACAACTCATAATCACACAGCGATTCATATATAAATTAATTCTAACCCAAAGTCTATAATTAATCATCAAATACCTATATGCACTTGGCCAACAGTTATATCAACCTGTATTCATGATTGTTTTGTAAGGTTTAATACGTATAATGTGAATCAATTATGACAATTAGATTGGGCAACTTAAATATGAGAACGTGCAATGACTAATAATGGTGGAGACAATTCTACAGAACCAAGTAACTTTTCCTTGGGTTTTTTCTATGGCGTTTCTTTGGTAGCATTGATTTCATCTGTTGCTCTATATATTTCTAAAATCTCTTTTGTAAAATCGCTTGTTATCAGTCCATTAATCATTGGCATTTTATTAGGGATGATTTTTGCCAACACCATACGAAATAAAATTTCTAGTACTTGGCAACCTGGCATATTGTTTTCTGCAAAAACACTGTTACGTATTGCTATCATCTTTTATGGATTCCGAATAACTTTTCAACAAATAGCCAGTATTGGATTAGAAGGCTTAAGCCTTTCAGTCATTATGTTGACCAGCACAATGATCATTGGGGTTTTGATAGGCATCAAATTTTTAAAAATGGATAAACACACTGCCATTCTTATTGCATCTGGTAGTGCGGTTTGTGGAGCAGCAGCTGTACTTGCAACTGAGGATGTATTAAAGTCCGAGCCGCACAAAACAGCAATAGCAATAGGAACAGTGGTTTTATTTGGCACCCTGTCCATGTTTTTATTTCCGATAATGTTCAAGTCAGGAATCTTGAATATGGATTATACTCAATACGGCTTGTACGTAGGCGGAAGCATCCATGAAGTGGCTCAAGTGGTGGCAGCAGGTGATGCAGTTGATAGTGTTTCTAGTGATACTGCTGTGATTGTAAAGATGACACGAGTGATGCTCATCGCTCCTATGTTATTGGTACTGGGTTTGTTCTTAATGAGAGTCAAGAACACTACAAACCCTATCAAAACCCCATTAATTGTGCCATGGTTTGCCATATTATTTATTGCTGTTGCAGGATTCAACTCTTTAGACTTATTACCTAAGCAACTGGTGACAAATATTAACACCGTTGATACTTTTCTATTAACCATGGCAATGGCGGCACTTGGCATGGAAACACACCTAGGCAAATTCAAACAAGCTGGTTTAAAACCAGTGTTATTGGCTTTATTAATATTTGTTTGGCTACTTATTGGTGGATATTTGATAACATTATTCATCAGTAGTTAAAAACAAAAAAAAACTTCCGTGTTAATTCAAAGCTTGATTTAAGTCGTCAATAACATCGTTCACATGTTCTAGACCAACAGACACACGCACCAATCCATCAGTAATACTAACATTTAACCTGTCTGTTTCAGATAATTTTGAATGTGTTGTTGAAGCGGGGTGGGTCACAATGGTTCTTGTATCTCCAAGATTTGCTGACAGAGAACACATCTTAATGGCATCAATGAACTGACGCCCTTTTTCGATACCACCTTTAATTTCAAATGCGACAATATTGCCACCGGCTTTCATCTGTCTTTTTGCAATTTCGTACTGTGGGTGTGATTTCAAAAACGGATACCTTACCCAATTTACTTTCTCGTGTTCTTCTAAAAACTCAGCTACTTTTAATGCATTTTCACAGTGACGATCTAATCTCACGGCCAACGTCTCAAGGCTTTTTGACAAAACCCATGCATTAAATGCCGATAATGATGGACCCGTATTGCGTGAAAACAGGTAGATTTCTTGTATTAATTCAGCGGTGCCAACTGTCACCCCTCCCAATACGCGGCCTTGACCATCCATTAATTTAGTGGCTGAATGAATGACCAAATCAGCACCAAATTTAATCGGGTTTTGTAAATACGGTGTGGCAAAACAATTATCAATGATTAACAACAGATTATGTTTCTTAGCTATTTGTCCTAATAGCTCTAAATCTAATACATCCACCGCTGGGTTTGTTGGTGATTCTGCAAATAAGACCTTGGTACTAGGCGTAATCAAACTTTCAATTTTATCCACTTCAGTCACCCCAAAATAACTTGTAGTGATGTCCCACTTAGGGAAATATTTTGTGAATAGTGTGTGCGTAGAACCAAATACACTGCGCGCTGATACGATGTGGTCACCACTGTTTAAAAGTGCTGACAATGTCGAATAAATCGCAGCCATGCCAGAAGCGAATGCACATCCCTGCTCCGCCCCTTCCATCTGACAGATTTTTTCAACAAATTCAGAAGTGTTTGGATTTGAAAATCTACTGTAAATATTTCGTTCTTTTTCATCTGCAAATGATGCACGCATGTCTTCAGCATCCTCAAATACAAAGCTAGAACTTAAATACAAAGGACTAGAATGCTCCAAAAATTGTGATCGCTGTATTTGCGTTTTTATGGCTTGGGTTTCAAAATTTTTATTTTTCATGTTTTTTCTTCTTCTCATTATTTTATTCAATAATGGCAACAAATTGATTTTTAAGATTCAATTCGAGTAAATCTTGGTAATTCATTTCTGCGATTACATATGCCTCAGTTTGTTCAATGACATTACCTTTTATTTTATCAAGCAGTCCAGTTTTATTAATATACACTTTTATCATAAAATCATTATTCAACTTAGTGTGCTTATCAACATGATAGTCATACCGGTAATTTTTCTCACTGGCAACCAAATCAGACAAAACAGCAGTACCAGTTGCAACACTACCAGCACCTGCACCCTTAAACAGAAAATCAGTGCCATTGTTGTTAACGATTACCAGGTTGTTTTCATCGTCAGTTTTTGCTAACTCACCACCGCTTGCTACAAACTCAGGCATAACGGTTATGCTTATGCTCTTATCCCCTATTCGTTGAATTTTCGATAGTAATTTGATCTTGAAACCATGCTTTTTGGCAAATTCTATGTCTGTTAAACCAATGTTTTGTATACCAAAATTATGAATTGCACTGGGATGACAGAGTAAACCAAAGCCATGAACTGCCATGATCACCGCTTTGTATTTGGTATCAAAACCACCCACATCATCAATTGGATCTAATTCAGCAAAACCCAATTCTTGGGCTTGTATCAATGCATCTTTATAGCTGCAATTGTTGCTAAACATTTGGGTCAAAATATAATTACTTGAACCATTAATAATGGTAACAATATGATTTGTACTTTTATAATCGAAATAACTGTCTAGGTTTCTAATGATAGGGATAGATCCACCGACTGCTGCTTCGTATAATATTGAAGCCCCACTTTCCTGGTTCCAATTAATGATTTTAGCCAAGTTCTTTGCCACCATTTTTTTATTGGCTGTGATTAAATTTTGCCCGTTTTTAATAGCGATATCTGCAATGTTTTGTGCTTGTCTGTGATCATTTATCACTTCTACAATGGTTTTGATTTGTGGATTTTGAAACAACTGAGAATGGTCGGTTGTAAACAAAGAATGTCCTGTCTTGCGTGCTTTAAACTCATTTTTTATTGCAACAAACTTAACTTGCGATTTCATTTGAGATTGATTCAGCAATTGATAAAACCCTTGACCAACACAGCCAAAACCAAACAAACCAATGCTTTCCTGATTCTGTGCTTTTGCGTATTTATGATAAAACTTTTGAATACACTGGCTGATTTTATCTGTCTCAATTAAAAACCCATCATGACCATAATCCGAATCTATAACTTTTAACTCTGCATGAGGTATATGTTCAGCCAGTTGCTGAGAATCCTCAATAGGAAACAGCAAGTCGGATGACAAGGATAGAACCAAGGTATTGGCCTTGATAGATTGCAAAGCTTTATTAATTCCACCCCTGCCTCTGCCGACGTCATGAGAATCCATGGTTTTTGTTAAAGCATAATAACTATAAGCATTAAACCTTTTAACCAATTTATCGCCTTGGTAATTTTGATAACTGACAGCTTTGCTTGTTTTACCAAACGCAAATGCATCTTTTTGAGTGTTATTATAGGCTTGATTATTTCTATAACTCAATAAGGCAATACTGCGCGCTGCTTTGAGTCCAGCCTTTGCATCACTTTCATGTTTTAACCCCCAACTGTGATCAGATTGAATCGCCAATCTCTGAGATTGATTCAATGCAATTGCCCAAGGAGTCATCACTGCACTGGTTGCCAGTAAGATCAAGTGTTCACAAACATCCTTATCGCTGATGGCCCATTCCATCGCTTGGTGGCCGCCCATTGATCCACCAATCAAGGTATTTATTTTATTGATGCCTAAATATTGTTTTAACTGTGAGAAGACCGCAATATTGTCTCGAATACTGATGTGTGGAAAAGACTTATATCGTTTGTCTAAATCACAATTTAATGGTGATGTTGAGCCATAGGCTGAACCTATAATATTAACACAAACAACATAGTGATCCTTTGGATTATAGATATCATTTTCACCAACTAAACCACCCCACCAATCTTGAGGATTAGAATCAGCAGTTAAAGCATGACAGACCCAAATAACATTACTGGCAGCTTTGTTTAATTGACCATAAGTACTGTAACTTATGGTCAAATTCTTAAATATTTCACCACATTCAAGTTCGAATGGTTCATGTAGCTTAAAACTGTGATTATGCAACGTTTCTTGTTTTAACGTTTTTCTCGATGCCTTCAAAGGCTTGTTGTAAGTCGTTTTTAATGTCTGTAACATGTTCTATTCCTATTGATAATCTAAGTTGGTTTGGTAAGACCCCTGATGCAAGTTGCTCAGTTTCATTTAACTGCTGATGGGTGGTTGAGGCTGGGTGAATAATTAATGTCTTGGCATCACCGACATTGGCCAAATGACTGATAAGATTTAATGAATCGACAAATGTCTTGGTGTCAATTAATGTGCCTTTAACGGTAAATGACAATACCCCACCAAAGCCATTCTTGAGGTATTTGGTTGCATTAAAATGCGCCTTGCTAGAAACCAATCCAGGATAATTAACACTTTCTACTTGTGGATGAGATTCCAACCAATGGGCAATATCCAACGCATTTTCAACTGTTTTGGCAACGCGCAAAGATAAGGTTTCTAATCCTTGAATTAGTTGAAAAGAATTAAATGGGCTCAAGGCTGGTCCAAAATCACGCAAACCTTCTACTCTAGCCCTAATGGCAAAAGCCACATTTGGTAAGCCTAATCCATTGTTTTTCCCAAACACATCACCAAAGACCAATCCATGATAACCTTCAGATGGTTCAGAAAAGGCTTTGAACTTACCATTGTTCCAATCATAATTACCGCCATCAATAATCACACCACCAATTGAAGTCCCATGGCCACCAATCCATTTTGTGGCTGAAGCAACCACCACATTGGCTCCGTGTTGTAATGGCTTAAACAAGTATCCACCTGCACCAAATGTATTGTCTACAACCAATGGAATATCATATTTTTTTGCCAATTGAGATACGGCTTCAAAATCAGGTACACTAAAACCAGGGTTACCAATGGTCTCTAGATAAATGGCTTTGGTTTTTTCTGTAATTTGTGCCTCTAAATCTGATGCAGAATCTGACTCGGCAAAATCCACTTTGATGCCAAGCCTTTTAAAAGCCACTTTGAATTGATTATAACTGCCACCATAGATAAATGGGGATGAGACAAAATGGTCTCCACTTTCTAATATATTGTTCAAGGCAATAAATTGGGCTGCTTGACCTGAACCCACGGCGACTGCTGCTACACCGCCTTCCAATGCAGCAATGCGTTGTTCAAATACATCGGTGGTTGGATTCATGATACGTGTATAAATATTGCCAAATTCTTTTAGTGCAAATAAATTGGCGCCATGGTCTGAGTTATTGAACACATAAGAACTGGTTTGGTAGATTGGCACAGCGCGAGAATTAGTGGCTGCATCAGGCTCATGGCCAGCATGTAGTTGTAATGTATCGAAATGATAATTTGTTGTCATTTTGTATCTCCTGAGATAATTTCATTTATCGAGATTCAGACAATATTTAAATGAAAGGATACACAGGTATGCCTATCATCAGCAATGGCCTGAAAATCTTAGTTTTTTAGTTAAGTTAAGTTAGATATTAAGATTTAAAGACTATTGCATATTTGACATGCACATAGAACAATACATTGAAACACAAATAGGTGTATCAATTAATTTAAAACAATTATTGAGTGTGTCCGCAGAATGGAACGAAGGAATAGTTTTAGAGTGTTGTATTGTATTCATAATGCTCTCTTTATATTTACCAAATGATTTTGGTCAGGATTTGGCACTAATTAGATAAGGATTAATCGTAATATTTGCCTGAGGGTCATCGAGCCTGTCTCTCGCCTCATCGTTATAAAGTATGAATCTAAAAAAGTTATTTTTAAAATTCATGTTTTGCAATTTAGCACAATGAAAATTAAAAGCAACCCTATTTTTATAAAATATTAAAAATTTTCAATTTATTTATTCTTCATCATATTAACAATCAGTTAAACTTAACGAATGAATGATAAAACACCACAAACAACAAATAAGATAATCCAAGCCATCAATACACTTGACTTATCAACAGATCGATTAAACATTAAGAAATTCAATGAGGCTGATATAGAATTCAATGTACAACATGAAATGGATGCAGAAATCATGCGATACATTCGTGATCCTGTTTCGATTGAAGAAACTACAGAAAAAACCAAAAAATGTGCCAAAGATTGGAGTGGCAACGAATCTGACTGGGTTTTATTTGGATTACGATTAAAAACAACCAATGAATATATCGGCATGGTGTGTTTTTGTTATGAATCTATTGAAAATGATACCGTAGAAATGGGCTGGCGATTGGGCCACCAAGCCATGGGTAAAGGCTATGCAACAGAAGCGGCAAAATGTGTCTTAAATTTTGTTAAAAAAGAAATAAAACCCCATAAAGTTGTTGCTTATTGTGTGGCTGAAAATACGGCCTCATCCAATATCATGACAAAATTAGGCATGGAAAAAGAAGCGCATTTAAGACAATTTTGTAAACTCGGTGGACAATGGCAAGACGAAGCCATATTTGGGATTATATTTGATTGATTTTGATAACCAAATAACAATTAATTAAAAGTATAAACTTGCAGCTAAAATTAGGTTGAGTAACATTAAAGTAAAATCGGTAATAAAAATAAACAACATCGTGCCCTTTAACACTTGCCATGCACCACCTCCGCGTTTATTCTGAATGGCCACAGGCACATTAAAAATAAATTGAGATCCATGGGCTACAGCGAAAACAAACAACAAAATAGCCCTTTGTTCATTACTGGGAAAGACATCTAAATTCAATAATAAAAGGATGTTACAGATAGCAAAAGCAAAATTAAAACCACCCAGAAAACGCCCAGATTCAGCCAAAATATCAAATACAGGCGTATTTCTGTGTTTCCTAGGCACCAATAATTTTGCAAAGATTTTATTGCGTATCGAAAACACATTAAAGCCCATGAAAAACCAAAGTGTATTTAATATCAATATTGTTTCTAACATAAGTTTTTTCTATATTTATTGCTTGTTATATGATTAAAGACTATATTCGAGTTCATAATAGTGAACGCCATTTTCTTGGGTTATTGATAAGTTCCCCTGAATCCCTTTTAGCCCATCAGTGCCTGAGCCCTCGACTATAATAATCTTGAGTTCTTGCTTATCAGCCGACATAAAGCCAGTATGAAACAAAGTGAAAGAGCCTTTTATTCCACCTACAATGCCTTCAAACTCTTCAATTGCAGAATATACAGCAGCCCCACCCTCTGTTCTTTTACTTATCATTTGCCCAATTCCTTTACCGACAAGACCACCTGAATAGATTTTTGATAGTGTCATTCTTCCAACAGGAGCTGATGCATCTGATTGTGGTTCTAAGGTGATTTCGAATACTCCTGAAACTGACATAACATTTTTCTCGTGTAGCTTTTCTTGCGCCATTGAGGTGAAAGAAATAGTGATTAATGCAACAACATAAATTTTTATCATTTATATATTAACTGTGATTGGAAAAAACTCTAAACTTAAGAATCTTTTTTTCCACCTAATAATCCTCCCAAATAACCCATTGGTAGATAAGCAAGAACTAAGTCAGCCGCAATAAACCACATTGGCCCACCGACCATGTAAACCATCATTGATCCACCTAGTAAAAAAACAAAGCCAACAATCATGGCACATCTCATTGAATGGCTAGCCGCCATCTTGGCTGCTACAAAAGCACCAACAAATGTACCAAGAGCATGGGCTAAAAATGGAAACAAAAAGTTTTTCGGTTCAAATAATTTCATGCCTTCTTTTAGGCCTTCCATATTGGTCATATCAACACCGCTTGGAGGCGGTATTATTGATGGCCCTACAGTGACAATGCCCATGTTAACCACCATTCCTATAATCAATCCAAATATTACTGCTATGATATTTCGCGTCATATTATTCATCATTCAACCCTTTTTAATCAATCTAGTTTCTTTATCATAACAAAGTTTGAAGAAAACACCAACTACGGTCGATTTCTATTAAAACCAGGGTCTACAGTTCTTGCCATATAATAAAGTTAAATAGTTGTACAAGTTTAATTTTATCGGTACTTACCTATATAATACATGAGTTAAACATTGATATTTACATGAAGACTAAAAACAAAGCTACTGATAAAGGCCATTTATTTCAAAAGAAAAACAAGGTTTCCATTTGGGTTTCTACACACCCTTATGCTGATATTCCCGATGACTATTTTGAAGAAACATTCACAAAGAACAATACTAGGGCAAGAAATCAATGGTCTAAAAACTTTAAAGTGCGTTACTTTTTACCTGAATATTTAGAGACAAATGGAGCCATGCAAGGCACCATAAAAATCAGAGACGCAGTCAGTGCCTGTTCCTATTCTGAATCCTATATTGAAAATTTGATGAGCAAAGCCAAAAAGAAACACCTGATGGATGTCACTTGGGTCGTGTTATTGTATGAATATGAATACAGTTCAAAAGTTTCAAATATCTATAAAGACGATTACCTGACTATGCTTGGAGCATTCACATATGATGCTGAAGAAGAGTTTTAATTTAAAAATTAAATGATTGATCCAATATCCTACATTAATGCTTATCCACAAAGCATAAAAGACCAAGTTCAAAGAATGCTTGATCAAAATTCGCTAGGCACATTTTTATTAAAAAAATACCCTGACCCTCATGATATTTATACCGATAAAAATTTGCGCAATTATGCCATGCAAATTAAAAATCAGTACATGAAAAAATCACCACCTTTAAGTAAAGTGATTTACGATGGAAAAATTCATGTTATTAACAATGCCCTAGGGTTACACAGTTATGTGCCAAGGGTGCAAGGTAATAAAGTTAAAATAAAAAATGAATTACGTGTAAGTACATTTTTCAAAAAAGCACCTTTGGCTTTACTCAATATGATTGTCGTACACGAACTGGCCCATCTAAAAGAAAAACAACACGACAAAGCTTTTTATCAATTGTGCCAACACATGCTACCTGAATACCATCAATTAGAGTTTGATACCCGCTTATTTTTGATCCAAACTGAAATAAAACCTCTCTATTGATATCAGCTTCGTTAAGTTATCATTAAATTCCCATTTCTTACTTTATTTGAACTCAATCATTATATCCTTTTGATATATAATGTATTTTCTTCAATGAAATAATGCTTTATTAACTAAAATATAACCAAACCTTAATTTTATGTCCTTATTTAATCCGTTTTTTGTACACATTCTAAAATAACAATGAAAGTGTCATCATAAAAGAGAAGAACAATGAATATAAGAAAAAAAATACCCATTACATTTATCATATGCAGTCTTTATTCAACATACACATGGTCACAATTGGTTGAATGTGATCAGGCTGGTATTGATGGTCAAGATATTCCCAATGGTTGCATCATTAAAAGTCTAGAAGATCAAATTGGTACAGGCCATGGGGATGAAAACACAGAGGGATCTGCGGTTTATTTAATTAAAAGAGACCCGGCACGCTCAATACGCAGGGGACGACAATTATTTCAAAGAAAGTTTACATTGGCTGAAGGCCATGGACCAAGAGTCAATATTTTTTCAGATGGAGACATAACAACAAACAGAGCCATTGGTGCAGGGTTATCTGATAGTTGTGCTTCTTGTCATGGCAGGCCAAAAGGATCGGCTGGGTTTGGTGGTGATGTAGTGACCCGCCCTGATAGCCGTGATGCACCACATTTGTTTGGACTTGGATTGATTGAACAATTGGCAGATGAAATGACTACGGAGCTTCGGCAATTAAGGCAAGAAACTGTAGACCAAGCCCTTTCTACAAACACTAGTCAAACCAGGTCATTAAGGGTAAAAGGTGTTCGATTTGGGCGAATTACTGTTAATGGTGATGGTGAAGTTGACTCATCAGAGATTGATGGAGTTGATGCGGATTTACGGGTTAAACCGTTTTTTCATCAGGGTGGTACAGCCAGTATTCGTGAATTTATAATGGGTGCATTTAAAGATGAAATGGGACTTCAAGCGTGGGACCCTGTTTTATGTAATGCAACAGATCCACAAAACCCTCAAATACAAACTTCACCTTCAGGATTTGTTTATGATCCAAGTAAAGATAATTTTGAAAGACCGGTTGCCTGTGATGCATCTGAAGATCCTGATGAAGATGGAATAACATCAGAAATCAACCCAGCAGTGGTTGATCACATGGAGTTTTACTTATTGAATTATTTTAAACCTGGGCAATATAAAGTGACAGGCGAAGCCCGTCGAGGTCAACAACTCATGCAACAGATTGGGTGTCTGGGTTGCCACACACAAAATTTAAGAATTGATTCAGATCGAAGGGTTGCAGATGTAGAAACGGTTTATGACCCTGTAAAAGGTATTTTCAATGATTTATACGCGACAGCATCAACCCGTTTTGATATTGTTGACGATGGACAAGCTTATCCAAAATTACTGCCTCAAGAGCAACCATTTTTAGTTGAAAACATATTTTCGGATCTTAAACGCCATGACCTTGGACCAGCTTTTCATGAGCGTGACTTCGATGGATCGGTAGTCACTGAGTTTGTCACTGAACCATTGTGGGGTGTTGGATCAACAGCGCCTTATGGTCATGATGGCAGGAGTATCAATTTAGACTCAGTTATACGCAGACATGGAGGTGATGCACAACAAAGTAAGAGGCGTTATGAAAGATTATCTGAACGCGGTCAAGCACAAATTCAAGCATTTCTTCAAACCTTGGTGTTATTTCCACCCGATGATACCGCATCCAACTTAAACCCAGGAGATGCCAGCAACAACCAAGATGTACAAGAACCTGATGTTCATGGAACCATTAATCTTGGTGCGCTATTTCAAATAGAAGAAGAATCACCTGAATAATAAATTCTGGTAGAAATGTCAGACTGGAATAGAAATTTTTATTCTAGTTTGGCATTTAATAATACTTGTGAACCAACTAGATGACTACTGATTTATAAGCATTGGTGTTATAATCCTATTTTTATTTAACGCTTCGTTGATATGAAACTACTATTTGTTTTTGGTTTTTATTTGTCAATTCCACAAAGTACCTTTGCAGATGAAACCTGCTATCTAGCAGATAAAAGTCAATTGTCAAATTTTAATATTTCTAGTCAATATCCATTTGGCGATAAAACGTTATTTTGTACAAATTCATTAAACGATTTACAAAGATCACTTAAAACCCATAATAAAAGCGAATTAAAAATAATAAGAGCCCATTATAAAGAGATTAAATCACTCAATATATTGGCTTCATTTCATGGCTATCATCTAATTAATCAAGCCATAAATTGCGAAAAATCTCATTGCAATCATATACAAGTTATCTCCTTAGATGACTTTAATAACATAAAAGAATATACATCAGAACCTACAAAATTTAGAGGTTCAAATGAGTTTCAAAACCTTGTTAATGAGGTAAATCCAAGTACATGGTTGTCAGACATAGTCACTCTAAGCTCTTGGTCAAGGGTTTCAGGAAGCAATGATAATAACTCTGCTAAAACCTTTATAGAAAACCGATTTAATGCTTTGAACCTACAAGTAACCACTCAAAGTTTTAATCTCAACAATAATTCAACCAATAATATTATTGGCATGCAACTGGGTACCACAACACCAGATGACTGGTATATAGTCTGTCTCTTATACACATCTCCGAGCCCACGAGACAGGCAGAAA
>CAJXVJ010000067.1 GCA_913061105.1 uncultured Alcanivoracaceae bacterium
GAGTAGATCGTCGGCAGCGTCAGATGTGTATAAGAGACAGTTACTGAATTAAACTATTTTTACCGAAACTGGAAGGCCACTATGAGTGTTCATTGGGATACGGAAATAGATAAATCTGAACGGGCATTGCTTAAATTTCAACACAAAGGTAAGAATAATTCATTATTTAACTTCGCCTACCGCTTTAGACGAGGTAAAATTGAACAGTTGGACTCATCTGTTGTCCTACCCATTGGAAAGAACAAACGATTTATAGCCAGATGGAACTATTCTATTGATGAAAGCAAAACAATTGAAGCCATAGCGGGCTTCGAATATAAAGATTGTTGTTGGGCAACACGGTTGGTTGCCAGACGTTACGTAATCAATGAAGAAGGTGAAGTCAACAACGGCATATTTTTTGAATTACAACTTGACAGTCTAGGGTCATTAGGAAGAAACCCAAGACGTCTACTAAAACAAACAATTCTGGGTTATTCAGAGGAATTTTAAAAACATGAAAAAATTATCAATTTTATTTTTAATATTACAAGGTACATTCGCATCAGTACATGCACAAGACCAATTACTTGAAGAGATAGTCGCAGTGGTAGAAGAAGGTGTGATATTACGCAGTGATTTAGACAGAGCTGTTGGAAACATAGTTACACAATTTAAAGCCAAGGGCACTCAATTACCTCCAAAATCGGTATTGGACAAACAAGTCTTAGAAAGATTAATAGTTATTGAGCTTCAACTACAAAAAGCTGATTTAGCTGGAGTCCGAGTATCTGATGCTGATATTGATGCTGCCTTATCTCAAGTGGCTTCAAAAAATGGAATTAATTTACAACAAATGCAGATGGCCATTGAAAATGATGGCATGAATTTTGCAGAATTTCGCAGCGACATGCACAAAGAATTGAAAACTGAGAAAGTCAGAAATGGCTTGGCCAATCAAAATGTTACCGTCAGTGACCATGAAATTGAATTGTATTTAGCCGATAATAATATTTCACAAAGCGAAGTAAGACTTGGTCATATATTGGTTTCCTTAGATGCTAAAGCAGAACCTGAGGCGGTTAGTGCTGCCAAAGAAAAAGCTGACAACTTATACAAACAATTGGAAGAAGGCGAAACTTTTAGCGTGCTTGCTACCAAATCTTCTGATGGGCAAAAAGCATTAGAAGGTGGAGATTTAGGTTGGAGAGCCAGCAATGAGCTACCTTCTTTGTTTTCAGACCAATTAAAATCTATGAATATTGGTGAATTTACTCACCCGATTAGAAGTGCCAGTGGCTACCACATCATTAGACTCTCAGATAAAAGAAAGCAAGCCAAAAAAATGATTACACAATATAATGCCAGGCACATTATGATTCTTAATTCAGAATTAATGACTGCTGAACAAGGAAAAGGCGTTATTGATGAATTATCAGCACGTTTAACTGAAGGCGAAGATTTTGCAACTATTGCAGAATCTAAATCAGATGACACAAACTCTGCTCCTTTGGGCGGTGATTTAGGTTGGTTCCAATTGTACGAATATGGTCAAGCGATAGGTGATGTTTTAAAAGATCTAGAAGATGGGGAAACCTCGCCTCCTTTTAGTACTCAATCTGGTTGGCACATTATCAAAAAAGTGGCTCAGCGTGAAAATGACGTTACTGATGATATAAAGCGCGCACAAGCACAACAAGCCATTCACACTAAGAAGATGAATGAGGAAGTTGAAAAATGGATTAGAGATATTCGCGCAGAAGCATTTATAGATATACGCATCTAATGGTACCCATTTCTAAAATTAAAAAACACGGCATATTCTGCCGTGTTTTTGTTTGCGGATAGAGAAAATGAAAAAAATAGCCATAACATTAGGTGAACCTGCTGGTATAAGCGTAGAGCTCATCACAAAAATCGCCATGCTTGGTCATTTAGAAAACTGTGTGGTCATTGGCGATCAAAACCTAATACAACAAAACATAGATCAATTTAATTTGCCCTTGACAGTTAACAATATTGATTCCAAAAATAACATTGACTGTCACCACATTGCCACTAAACAACCAGTTAAACTGGGTCAGTTGAATGCAGATAACTCACAATATGTATTAGAACTATTAAATACTGCTGCAAATGGTTGTATGAATGGCCACTATTCTGCCATGGTTACTTGCCCGCTGCACAAAGGCATTATCAATGATTCAGGCCTAGATTTTACAGGGCATACTGAATATTTGGCAGGATTAAGTGATACAAAAAACGTTGTCATGATGTTACTAAACGAACACATGCGCGTTGCATTAGCAACCACACACATTCCTCTTAAAGATGTGGCATCACACATTACTGAGCAATCACTAACCACAAGCTTAGATATTGTTATTAAAGACATGCAATTAAAGTTCGGCATCAATAACCCTAAAATAGCCGTTTGCGGATTAAATCCCCATGCTGGAGAAGATGGTTATTTAGGCATGGAAGAAATTGATACCATTAATCCCGTGATTAAAACTTTTAAACAAAACGGTCATAACGTATTTGGTTCAATTCCGGCTGATACTTTATTTACTGTGGACAAACTAAAAAATTACGATGCAGTTCTTGCCATGTATCATGATCAAGGACTAGCGCCGCTTAAATATGCAGGCTTTGGAAAATCGGTTAATATTACCTTGGGTTTGCCATTTATTCGCACCAGTGTCGATCATGGCACAGCATTAGATATTGCAGGTAAGGGTTTAGCCTCGGCAGACAGCTTACTAGAAGCGATAAAACTAACCAGAGAACTCATTCGCCATGTCTGAAAAATTAAGAGCCAAGAAAAAATTTGGGCAAAACTTTCTCCAAGATCAATCGGTCATAGAAAGAATCATCAACGCTTTCAATCCACAAAAAGGAGAAGAGATTTTTGAAATTGGCCCTGGACATGCAGCGCTAACAGAGCACTTGGTTGAATATTCTGACAATCTCAACCTGGTTGAAATTGACAATGATTTGGTCCCAAGACTACAAGTCAAATTTGATCGAAAAACCAATGTGACCATCCACCACTTGGATGCCTTGCTTTTAAAATTTGAGAATAACAACACACGCATCATCGGTAACCTTCCGTATAATATTTCAACGCCATTATTGATTAGTTTCTTATACCAATCTGATAAAATCAAAGACATGGTCTTTATGTTACAAAAAGAAGTGGTCAAAAGAATTTGCGCACCTGTTGGTATAAAAGACTATGGCCGTCTCAGTGTGATGTTGCAATACGCATTTGAATGTGAAGAATTGTTTATAGTGCCACCAGAGGCTTTTGACCCAAGGCCAAAAATAGATTCTCAAATTATCCGACTCACCACTCGCCCCAATCCGCCTAAAGTCGATTTGCCAGCCTTAGAAGCCTTGGTCAAACAAGCCTTTGGCCAAAGACGCAAAACCATCAAAAACAACTTGAAAAAGATTATAACAGAACAACAATTAATCGACCTTAACATAGACCCAAAAGCCAGACCAGAAACATTGACAGTACAAGATTATGTTAATATTACAAATAGTTTCGAGAAATAAATCTACAAATACGGATTGAACCACGAAGCGCTCGAAGCACATGAAGACTGTTAGAGAGTTAAAAATCTAGTTGGGAGCGCGGACGGCTCGTCCGCAATTGATTCGTAGAATCAACCATTAAAAATGTAGATTAAAGTTAGCTTGGGAATTATTGATAGATGAATAACTTTAAACTTTTATCATCTGTGATGATATTGCAGGCGGGCCGCCTGCGCTCCCAACTGATCAATCACCTGAAATGTACTTAGGCCCTTTTCCAGCGGTTTTTTCATAAACACCTTTGCCAGCACGTTTGTACTTGGTAAAGCCTTTTTGTTCAGCGGTTTTATCGGTGGTCAAATGTGCTTTGCCAGATACCACATTTGGTGCAGATATCACTTTCTTAACCCGATTGCCGCAATCAGGACAACGCTCCAACGGATCGGCATTCAAGCGTTGTAACACATCAAAACCTTCAAGGCATTTGTCGCAAGACTCTTCAGTTTTGGCTTGGTATGTATAAAATGGCATAAAGTACTCTAAAAAACTAGTCATTCCCGCGCAGGCGGGAATCTACTATTGAAAACTATATTCCTGCGTTAGAAGGAATAACTGAAATGAATTAAAAAAGCCTGCTAAAACAATTATCCTAGCAGGCTCACTAAATAATAACATTTTATCTGTTATTTGATGCCATGCATCATTTTTTTCAATGGGTAAGATAGAATCAACATTACTAATGCTGCTCCCATACCTAGTTTTAGCATAAACCAAAACAACTCAGTGTATTTCACTAGAAAGTCACTGATGCTCATGGTTTCAGCTGCAACTGAGTCCACTGCGGCAATATTGGCTATTTTTGCAGCCAATATTTCCGACAAACCTGTGGCTAAAAACCAAGTACCCATAGAAAAGCCAACAATGTTTTTTGGTGATAACTTAGTTACTGCTGACAATCCAACTGGAGACAAACATAACTCACCACTTGTGTGCAAGAAATACATAAGTACTAACCAGACAGCTGCAACTTGACCAGTAGCATTAGCCATACCAGAACCAATTATCATGACCCCGAAACCAGCTGCCACAAAGAATAAGGCCAACGTAAATTTCAAAGGAATATTTGGATTCATATTAAATTTATCTAATCTAATCCATAACCATGCGAAGAACGGAGCAAAGATAATAATAAACAATGAATTCAATGATTGGAATTGCGATGCCAAAACAGTAAAGCCAAAAATTTCACGATCGATAACTCGATCAGCAAACAAAGTCATTGATGTACTGGCTTGTTCAAATAACGACCAAAAAACTATGGTTGATGTAATTAACACCATTAATACTATCAATCTATCTCTTGCGATTTTATCAACTTTAGTTAGGGCATAAAACAAAATTCCAGCAATAGCAATAACCAATAAAGTATTGGCTGTATAATGAACAACATGTTCTCTTTGAACCATAAACCAGACCAATGCTAATGATGCTATACTGATAATGTATATGAGCCATTCTTTAGATATTGGACCCAATACTTTCTTAGAAAGGCTTTCTGGATTATGAGGTTCAGCATGCCCCATTAAGTGTTTTTGGCCTCGAGCGAATGAGATAAGTCCTGCTAACATTCCTATACCAGCTAACCCAAAACCATAACCCCAACCGTAAGTTTCACCTAACCAACCACATAAAATTGTTGCAAAAAAAGCACCAATATTAATGCCCATATAAAAAATAGTAAAACCAGAATCACGGCGCGAATCGCCATCTTCATAAAGTTTTCCTACAATGGTAGAAATATTAGGTTTCAAGTAGGCAACGCCAATAATAATAAAGGCCAAAGCCAAATAGAAAATAGCCAAGGCAGAATCATCACGAGTAATGACATCACCAACCATTGTGGCTTGTTGACCTTCAAATGCCATTAAAAAATGTCCAATAACAAGCATGATGCCGCCAAACATAACAGACTTACGCATGCCTAAATACCGATCAGAAATCATACCACCAATGAATGGTAAGGAATAGGCTAAGCCAGCATAAGCACCCATCAAGAGGTTGGCATTTGAATCAGCAAACAAATGGTATTTTGTGAGATATAAAACCAATAAGGCTTTCATACCATAAAACGAAAACCGCTCCCACATCTCAGTAAAGAAACAAACATACAAACCTTTTGGGTGGCCCCAAAGTTCGTTATTTGGATCTCTTGTAATTTCAGCTGAACTCATAATTTCTCCTCTAATAAATTATAATTTAATGTATGCCATGCATACGTTTTTTCAAAAATGGTGTCAGTAACAACATTAATACACCTGCAATAATAGGTACCGCTGTTAGTATCATAAAGAATGATGATAAGCCATGTTCTTCATTAATTGAATCTATTGCACTTGCTGTGTAACCTGCGAGAAGGTTTGCAAAGAAGTTGGCAGTAAACCAAACGCCAAACATCATGCCAACCAGTTTTTTTGCTGATAATTTACTGACATATGACAACCCAACAGGAGATAAACACAATTCACCAACCGTATGGAAAAAGTAAGCAATGATTAACCAAAACATTGAAACTGTTGCAGTACTAGCACCTGCCAATATGCCTGAAGCACCATAGGCTAAAAATCCAAAACCAATGCCAACTAAAAATAATCCCATTGCAAATTTAACTGGGCCTGATGGATTATATTTCGTTTCCCAAAGTTTAGAAAACAATGGAGCTAAAGTAATAATAAAGAAAGAATTAAGAATTCCAAACCAAGAAGCAGGGACTTCAATTTGTGAACCTGAACTAAACTCAGAGTAAATTTTCCAAACAACAATACCCCAAATAAGTGCAAAACTTATTCCCAGAAAAGTATTAGATAAAGGGAATGATTTAAAAGTCTGTTTAAATAATAATCCAAGAACCCAAGTAATAACAACAATAGGAATCACTGTTAGTAATAAATTTAGCCAAATGTATATTGTTGCAGAATTACCTGTTAGTATTCTTTGAGTGTAGTCTTTAGCAAAAATTGTCATTGAGCTACCAGCTTGTTCAAAAGCCCACCAAAAAATGATTACAAATAACGATAAAATGGCAATGACCAATAATCTGTCTTTTTCAATATGTGTTAATGGATGATCTATTTGTTCTTCGCCTTCTGCTGCTTTTAATTTTGAAGGTTTGTCGCCATTGCTGCCAAAAATATTTTGTGCAAAATAGAACTGCAATAAACCGAAAAACATAAAGACTCCAGCCAACCCAAAACCATAGGACCAACCAACTTTCTCACCGACATAACCACATAACATGATTCCTAAAAATGCACCCGCATTAATGCCCATATAGAAGATGGTATAAGCCCCATCCTTTTTCTTATCATCTTTGTACAATCCGCCTACCATAGACGAAATATTGGCTTTAAAAAATCCATTGCCTAATATAAGTAAAGCCAAACCAGCATAAAAGCTGAATTGTGTTTCAAATGCAAGAGATGCGTGACCCAAAGTCATCAGTAGAGCACCTACGACAACGGCAGATTTGTAACCCATTATTCTATCAGCAATAATTCCACCAAATAATGGTGTCAGATAAACTAACCCTGTATACCATGCAAATAATATAGCTGCGTTTTCTCGGGACCATCCCCAACCACCGCCATCTAAAGCTGTAACCAAAAATAAAACCAATAATGCCCGCATTCCGTAAAAACTAAAACGTTCCCACATTTCGGTAAAAAACAGGATAAATAATCCCGATGGATGATCTAATACTGTGCCTCCAGCATTGGCGCCCAGTTTATTATTTAACTCTTCTGCTGATGTACTCATATGATGTTTCTGCTCCAATTATAATTAATTATCTTTTTGAAATGGTCAAAGCGATATATCATATCATAAAATTGCCAAGTGAACCCACAAAACTTGTATTGGGAAAAACCATTCTAAACAAACATGATTGATAAAAACTTAAGTAACATACATAAATATAAAAACAAGCTCATTGCTAAACCATTTGATTTAACCTTCAAAACTGTTGCTGGTTTTTTTGCTTTTGGTTTTGGGTCTGGTTTATCGCGTTTTGCGCCAGGTACATTTGGTACCTTGGCTGCTGTTCCATTTTATTTATTATTGGTTCAATTATCCTGGCCCATGTATGCTTGGTTAGTATTTATCGCCTTTATCGTTGGCGTAAAGTTATGTGACATCACTGGCAACCGATTGGGTGTACACGATTATGGTGGCATAGTTTGGGATGAATTTGTTGGATTTTGGATTACCATGTTTTTGATTTCATTCTCATGGCAAAATGTCATTATTGGATTTTTTGTTTTTCGCTTTTTTGATATTATCAAACCTTATCCCATTGCCTTAGTGGATAAAAAAGTTTCCGGTGGTTTTGGTGTCATGATCGATGATGTGTTGGCTGGCGTTTATGCCATGTTGGTCATGTTAGCCGTTGATAAATACTTGCCTAAATCAATATTTGTATTCTGGAGCTAAGCTACTTGGTAAAAATCTGTCTACCCACTCCTCAATAACAATATCTGGTTTGGATTTTTGGATATATTCTTTGGCGCGAGAAAAGGTCATTTTTTCCCAAATATAAGTGCTTTCTTTAAAATACTTGGACATATAGGGTTGAAGACTGGTGAAAAAGGAATCTCTAAAAACCAATGCCTTTAACTTTGCATCTGGACAATTTGTTGTAAATAAACGGCTCTTTTCAGCATCAAATTTGCTACATTCATCAAATTTTGGAGAAACCTTTTCTTCCATAAAATAATGACCCAATCCCATGTATTGGGCCAAATCACCACTGACCATTGTTTTTTCAGTGAATTCACTTTCGTTTAATAAATAAGGTTGGATAAGTCCGCCAAACAAGCCGCTTAGTTTTTTTGCGATAGCATACTGTGCAATGTTTGTTCCATAGTAATTCCAATGCGTATCAGACTTATAATACAACAGTTGATTGTTTTTAGATTTAAGCAGTTCAGGCCTTAAATTAATATAATTTATCTCAGGATGCTTATCGAGGGTTTGTGAGAGTTGTATCACCAAGTTTTGCTGATGTGCCTGACGAATATAACTGGGCATTTTTTCAGGATAAATGTAGTGTTTTGATGGGGCAAGAACAAACAAGTATTCTATCCCTTGATTGGCTAACCACGATTGTTTCTGTTTAATGTGTTTGATGAATTTGGCCAATTGTTTATCTGAGAATCGATTTATGTTTCTATAATCACCCAACACATCACCATCTTCTAAACTTTTGTAAAATATCCAGCCTTTGTCAGCCCCAAAAAAAGACGTTTCTAATGGTGAATCACCGACAAAATACTTTAAATGCCTATACGGAGACAGCAAAGACCACCTAAACCCAAAATGATCAGCGTAATAATTGTCAAAAGCTGCAGGATATTTTTTGACATCTTGCCAATTAACTGGATCTCTAGGTATAGCTGCAATACGTTGTTTTTCAATCCATGAGTTGCTGTGTGTTGGCTTGATTAATCCCCACATAGTAGGCACTGCCAAAAACAAGACAAATAAAACGGTAATCAATGCATTAAGTAATTTGCTCATGGATAATTAAAACCGAAAGTAAATAAATGGATTATAAGTTGTTGAAGAAATCATAATAACTGATGCAAACAACAATGAAAACATAAACGCCATGCGTATTATTTGATGTGTTATTCTGCCAGTAAATGCATTGGCTGGATAATAAGTGACCCACTTTTTAAACACAGGCATGGATAATATCAAAGCAAACACCGCAGTTATGATAAATTGATTGTTGATAAAATAATGGTAACTGTATAAATAATTGTCTTCGTGTTGGATATAAAACATTTTAGACAAAAAGCCAAAGGCATCTGTAATATTTTCCACTCTGAAAAACACCCAAGCTATTAACACAACCAATAAGGTATACACATGACTCATAATGCGTGGTAATCTAGCCAATATATTCGTGAGTCCAAGTCTTTCAATAATTAAAAAACCACCATGAATCAAACCCCATAACAAGAAGTTCCAACTGGCTCCGTGCCACAAACCGCATAAGATAAAGACAGTCATTAGATTAAAATAGGTCCTAATGTTACCGCCTTGATTGCCTCCCAGTGGAATGTACAAATAGTCCCTAAACCAACGCGACAATGATATGTGCCAACGTTGCCAAAATTCTTTTAAACTGCGCGAAACATAGGGATAATTAAAATTTTCTTGAAACTGAAACCCAAACATTCGACCAAGTCCAATCGCCATGTCCGAATAAGCAGAAAAATCAAAGTATATCTGTAAGGCATAACAAACAATAGCCAACCAAGCCAAAGTTAGACTTAACTGGCTTTGATCTAGTGCAAATATGGGATCAGCCACAGCACCAAGGGCATTGGCAATCAACATTTTTTTGGCCAACCCATAACTAAATCTTTCTACACCAGAAACAAACAGTTCATTTTTATGCACCCGATGCAATAACTGCTTGGCAATGTTGTGATAGCGCACAATTGGCCCAGCAATCAACTGTGGGAAAAATGAAATGTACAGGCCCAAATTAACGATGTTGGATTGAGGCTTGGTTTGTCCACGTTTTATATCAATCAAATAGGATAAAGCCTGAAATGTAAAAAACGAGATGCCTAATGGTAAATGAATTGACTGACTGTAATCTGTATCCAAACCGATACTACTGAGCAAAAAGTGTGCATATTTATAAAACAACAATAGACCCAAGTTTACGCCCACACCAATTACCATTAAAGCATTGGATTTATTTCGTTGTATCAGATGACCCAATAAAAAATTAATCACAACCGATGCGATTAATACAAACACAAACAACATCTCACCCCAAGCATAAAAAATCAGGCTTGAAATCAATAATATGGCATTTTTAATTTTCGTTGGTACAAGATAATATACCAGTAACACAAAAGGTAAAAATGCAAACAAGAATGTCGGTGAGGTAAATAGCATGATTATTTAATAAGCTTAAATCACCGTGCTTTTTGCTTCATACCAGCCCAATATATAGTTCCAAGCTTCTTCAGCAGTTTCTACAATCTTGAACAAATCTAAATCTTCAATATTGATAACGCCTTCTTCTGCTAAAAATTCAAAATTCACCGCATTTTCCCAATAGTGCTTACCCACCAATACTATTGGAATCGGTTTGATGGTTTTGGTTTGAATCACGGTTAAGGCTTCAAACAATTCATCAAAAGTACCAAAGCCACCAGGAAAAGCCACTAAAGCACGGGCACGGTGCATAAAATGCAGTTTTCTTAAGGCAAAATAGCGAAAGCTAAAACACAATTCAGGTGTGATATATGGATTTGGAAACTGCTCAAAAGGCAGATCTATATTCAAACCAATACTGTCTTCCCCTTCATCAAAAGCACCTTTGTTGGCAGCCTCCATCACCCCAGGACCGCCACCAGTCATGACATGGATTGGCTTTTTAGAATGTGATTTACTGTACCTTGCCACCATTGATGCAAAGTCAACAGCCTGCTGATAATATTTGACTTTATCTAATACTCTTTGTGCCACGTTAACTTGGTATTGCAAATCCTTGTTATCAGGATCATTGGCCAATGCATCTGTCGCTTTTTGGTAACGTATATCAGCACGTTTTTGTTGGGTTACTCGGGTACCACCAAAAACCACAACGGTTTTTTCTATGTTGTGTTTTTCTAAAACAGTCTGAACCTTTAAATATTCTAACTGCAAACGCATTGGACGGGCAATGTCGCTGTTAATAAAATCATAATCACGGTCTGAACGTTGGTAACTGCTGGAATCTAGGATTTTCATAATACGGGCAACATCTTCATCGCTGGCATCGTAATATTTTTTGATGGTTTGTGTAACTTCTAAATCTTTGTTCATTCTGTTGTCATAATCATTAAATGGGTATTTTAAAGCAAATGATTGAATAAATCCAAAATTAGATTATTAACTCTAACTTTGCTGATTAAACTCCTCACATCATATAAAATGAATATCAATCATGAATTTATCTGTCGAACAATTATTTCAACACCTGTGGCAACAATACATCAGTATCAACCCACAAGCTGAAAGAATCCAAAAACTGCTTAATCAACGTGGCGAAACTGTCATCAATGACCACATTGCTTTGCGTACATTTAATACAGAAAAATTAGGGTTAATTAACATTGCCAGTATCTTTTTGAATAAAGGTTATGAAGTCATTAAAGAATATGATTTTGTTAAGAAAAGACTCAGTGGTATTCATTTAGAACACACTGAAAATCCAAACCACCCAAAAGTATTTATCTCAGAATTAAGAACTGAAGAATTTTCAGATGAGTTACAAGAAACCATTGCAGGCATTGATGACCAAATTGATAAAATAAATGTGATGCAAGATCTTTTTCTCACATCTGGCAGAACCTGGAATTTGACATTTGAACAATACATTCAATTATTACGAGAAAGCGAATATGCCGCATGGACTGCAGCCTTTGGTTACCGTGCCAACCATTTCACCATGTCATTAAATCACTTGACAACTTTTTTTAAGCTTGAAGACCTGAATGATTTTTTATTAGACAACGGTTTTACCTTAAATGAATCATCTGGACTCATAAAAGGCACACCAGAACAGTTTTTAGAACAATCCTCTACTATGGCTGCACCAGTTAATCTAGAATTTGATCATTCAACACATGTGATCCCTGGTTGCTTTTACGAATTTGCCAAACGTTATCCAATGCCAAAAACAGGTAAATTGTACCAAGGCTTTATTGCTGCATCTGCGGACAAAATTTTTGAGAGCACCAATAGATAGATTGTTATTTATGCCAATGAAACAGCACAATAAAGACTAGCTCACTATTACATGTGGTTTTTTAGGTCATCTAAAAACTGTTGGTCTTTTGCAAACCACTTTTCTTTCGATTCAATTTTGCACTGATTCGCCAATTCAAGAGCTTTGGCATATTCGCCATTGTGTTGCAGGATTCTTGCTCTAATTAACAGATAAGGTTTGGGTGAAGGATGAAACGGAATATTTAAATCCAATTGTTTAAGTGCCATTTCACTATCAGAAATAGTTAAATAATATTCAGCTAAAAAATTGTTTATCATGACAATGGTTTCGCCATCTTCAGTTTCGCGTGCCTGTTGTAGTGAATTGGTTAGCAACTCTACAATGTTATCTGTTTGACGCAGTAATGTATTCAATCTGGCTTGTTGTAAATTGATAACAGGTTGCAAACGAATTTCATTGGTCTCATCAATGTGCTTTTGAACTTTCTCAATAAGACCCTGAACCCCTTCAGTCCTATTTTGATCTAACAAATAATCCAGCATAAGTAAGTTGTTGGTATGTATGGCACGTTTGTTATCGGTTTGTTTGGCCAATTTTAAGTGTTCATCCAAGTTGGCTTTGGCTTGTAAAAACTTCTCTTGGTGCCTTGCCAATTCAGCAAAGTGGTGTTTTGCTGCTATGACCATTCTAGTAAAACCTATTTCTAATCCAATTTTTTCCATTTCTTGAGTCATGGTCCAAGCTTGGCTCATTAAACCTTGGGTATTCAACAAATAAATCAATTGATTAATGGTGGCACCTATCAACATGGGATTGTCTTTAACCCGAGACAAAGCCAAGGCTTTATTAATATAACCAATGGCCTCATCGTACTTGTGTTGGTGTTGAAAAAACCGAGACAAGCTGGCAAAAGCTTTGATTTGCCCAGCTATATAACCTAAATCTGTATAGAGCTTTAATGCCTTTTGTGTATAGGAAACACCACTGTCGAAATCACCATTAATAAAGTAAATTTGCCCTTGCTGTCTATGTGTATCTGCCAGTAAATAAGGAAATAACTCGGCATTGATATTTTCCTCAATGAGGTTTAATTGTTCAATGGCCTTAAGATTTTCTGCCAATGAAAAATAAACATCACTCAAATAAAAACGAATTTCATTCAAGTTCACTTCTGTGCTACTCATGTACTGATTTAATGTTAATTCATACAATTCTTTGGCTAAATTGTGTTTACCTTGAATTTCGTAAATATCACCTTTAAGCCCAATGACTTTTAATTGCTCTTTAATCTCTTCATCACTTATTTGTATCGTCTCTAATTGCACAAGCGCTTGATCCAATTGATTGGTTTTTTTATACACTTCTGCCAATTTGATTCTGGCTAGGTTAAATCGAGGTGATTCTTGTACACTTAATTTAAAATAGTTTACACTTTTTTCAAAATTCTCAATTTTTAAATTTTTAATGCCTTGTAAAAATAACTCAGTGGCTAAGTCATTATCTGGCAATATGTTTTTTGCTTCTATTTCAATACCATAAGTCGCAGTAAACCATTGGCTTGATTGTTTGAATAATTGGTTTATTTGTTTGTGTTTAAATGTTTTGGTTTCCGATTGTTTACTTGGGTTTTTAATATTAACTTTAAGTAAATAGAGATCTGAATCTTTCTCTTGCTCTATGGTTGCCGAAATCACATTAAGATCAGGAGATAAATTCCACAAATATTGTAAGTATTCATCTTTAACCATATCTTTTTCTTTGGCTTGATATTCTTTAATTAATGCATAGTGTGAATGACCCAGAAAATTCCCAATGATTTCTGATGTTCCAGTAGACCACCATTGGCTGGTCTCCTCTACTTCTTGAGGAACAAACATGAACATTGTTTTATTTATTGATCTTTCTTTTTGTCCCCAAAAATAATACAAAACAAGCAGAGTTACAATTATTCCTATTAACACAATAAATGGTTTTGAATGATTCTTTGTCGCGTTTACTTGTTTAACTTTAGGTAATAATTTCCAACCCTTTCCATAACCAACTTCAAAATATTCAGATGGATAATTGGCATTCAATATTTTTCTTAACTTAGAGAATGCTTGGTCAATGGTGTTGTCTTCAACAAAACGTCCATTCCAAACTTCTTTAATTAATTGATCTTTAGTGATCACCTTATGAGCTGTCTCTTATACACATCTCCGAGCCCACGAGACAGGCAGAAATCTCG
>CAJXVJ010000068.1 GCA_913061105.1 uncultured Alcanivoracaceae bacterium
CTGATAACGCAGTCCATGGATTAATAGGCTTAGACCTTTCATATAAAAATCAAAAGGTTAGGGAGGTCAAGAAATCCCCATATCTGCGTTACAGCCTTTATCAAGGACAATATAAGTCAAATACATGACCTATGGCATAGACTTTAAAAATCAATTTCATTTATAATGACAGATTATTATAATACATACTCTTTGTGAAATTAACCCAAGCATCTTTAAAAAATCGAGTGGCCGTAACAGTTGCAGTCTTCTTGGTCGCCATATTTGGATACATTAGTTTAACCAAATTGCCGATTCAACTGGCTCCAAATGTAGAACGCCCTGCTATTGGTATCAATACATCATGGCGTGGTGCAGCACCTGAGGAAATTGAATCAGAGATTCTTGAACCTCAAGAAAAAGTTTTTCAAGGTTTACCTGGTTTGACCCAAATGTCATCAACTGCCAGTTCAGGCAGGGGCAGTATTGTATTGGAGTTTGCCTCTGATATGGACATGCAGCGAGCTTTGGTTGAAGTGATAAATCGACTCAATCAAGTGCCGACCTATCCAGTTGACGCCACAGAACCCACGGTTAATCTGGGAGCAGCCCGATTTGGAGGTAACCCAATTGCTTGGTTTACTTTTAAGTTATTAGAAGGCAATGACACCGATGTCGCTACCTATCAGGATTTTATAAATGACAATATAGTTCCTAAAATAGAGCAGATTAAAGGCGTAACTAAAATCAATGTATTTGGTGGTCGACCTTATGAGTTGCGAATTACATTTGATCCGTTTAAAGCAGCCACACTCGGTATAGATTTAACCCAGTTTGCAAACCTTGGAAACTCATTTAGAAACGTTTCTGCTGGAAGCAAGGATGTGGGGAAACGCAAATATACTATTCGTTATGAAGGAAAATATACCCCAGATGATTTAGCCGATATGGTACTCCAATGGCGTGATGGCCAGCCCATTTATTTGCGCGATGTAGCCGATATAAAAATGCAAATGCAAGACAAGGCTGGGTCAATTACACGTGATGGAATACCTGCGTTAATGTTGAATGTCATTCCTGAGGCAGGGGTTAATATTCTTGATATCATGGATGAATTAAAATTGACAGTTAATGATTTGGATCAGGGCTTATTAAAGGACAATGGCTTGTCTGTGAAACAAACTTATGATGAAACTGTTTATACCAAAGCTTCAATTTCTATGGTACGAAACAATTTGTTATTGGGTATGTTTTTGGCGGTTGCAGTTTTGTGGTTTTTCTTAAAGCGTGCCATACCAGCGGTCATTGTGGCCATAGCCATCCCCGTTTGTTTGTTGGCTTCATTTATTGCCATGGAAATATTTGGTCGATCACTCAATATTATATCATTAGCTGGTCTGGCTTTTGCTACGGGAATGGTACTTGATGCAGCCATTGTTGTATTGGAAAATATCATCCGGCAACGAGAAAAAGGTCTAAAAGCTACAGCAGCCTCGTTAATTGGTACCACTCAAGTTTGGGCAGCCTTGTTGGCATCAACGACAACAACTGTTGCTATTTTCTTACCCATTATATTTTTGAAAGATGAGTCAGGCCAGTTATTTGCCGATCTTGCTGTAACGATTTCTGTTTCTATTGTTGTATCATTAATTGTCGCAGTTACTGTATTGCCAGCGGCGGCATCCAAATGGATTAAAGATGATAAATTTGAAGACCACCACTACCATTGGTGGGAAAGTGTGGCTGATTTCATTGGTAGAATTACCAATAATAAGAAAAAACAAATCAGTTGGATTTTATTGCTCACTATCATACCAGTGATGGTTGCCTATTTAATCATTCCACCAGCAGATTATTTACCGGCTGGTAATAGAGATGACACTTTTGGGTTTTTGGTGCCACAACCTGGTTTGTCTGTAAAAGGCGGGCAAGAAGATTTGATTAATGTGATTAAAGAAAGAATGCAACCCTATGTGAATGGAGAAAAGCAGCCGCAAATTAAAGATTATTTCTTGGGTTTATTTGGGTCCTTTGCTTTTTTTGGTTTTAATGCCCATAACTCTGAGGAGTTGGATCAGATGTTAGCCATAGTTAATTCAGAAATTTTAACAGGTTTACCCGATACTTTTGGAGGCGCCAGAAGAATCCCAATTTTTAGAGGCATTGGCGGAGAAAGACAAATCAATGTGGATTTACAGGGAGCTGATTTCGAAAAAATATTGAATGTGGGCAAGGCAGCATTTGGAAAAATAAGTCAACTTATCCCGAAAGCTCAAGTTCGACCATCTCCATCATTAGAGTTTGGAGAGCCGGAATTGCGCATTAAACCCAATGACAGAGCTCTGTCAGAAGCCGGTTGGGACAGAGGGCAATTATCTGGAGTCGTTAGGGCATTAGGCAATGGTAATTTTGTCGGAGAATATTTTAATGGCACCAGACGTTATAATGTCATCATGCGAAATGATAAATGGTTAACTCCTGAAGAATTCAAAGATGTTCCACTGTTTACAGCATCTGGTGAAATACTGGCTTTAGGAGATTTGGCTGAAATCACAAGAACAGCTGGCCCAAGTCAAATCCAAAGATTGGACAGATTACGTACTTTGACTTTACAGGTGGTCTTACCAGATGAAATAGCGTTAGAAGAAGGCATGAATATTTTACAAAAAGAATTGACACCCATGTTAAATGAAATGATGCCTGATAACAGTGTTGTTAATTACCGTGGCACAGCTGAATCATTGACCATTGCATTAAAAAGCTTAACCAATTCATTTCTGTTGGCAATCATTATATTGTATTTACTGATTTCTGCCATGTTTCAGTCTTTTAGAGATTCATTATTGGTAATAGCCACTATCCCTATGGCAACAGTGGGTGGTATCTTGGCAATTAGAGTCATGGATTTAGCTGTTGGACAACAAATGGATTTATTGACAATGATTGGATTTATAATCTTATTAGGTTTGGTGGTTAACAATGCAATCCTATTAGTAGACCGTGCTAGGATGGCTCAAAAAGATGGTATGAGTCGAGATGATGCTGTTAAAAATGCTGTACTTTTGCGCATACGCCCAATTCTTATGAGCACAATGACCAGTGTATTTGGTATGTTACCCTTATTATTAATACCTGGATCCGGTACAGAATTGTACCGTGGACTAGCAGCTGTAATTGTTGGTGGTATGTTATTATCAACATTATTCACCTTGATTTTATTGCCCAGTTTATTGAAATTATTTTCCAACGATAATGATAAAAATCTTGGCATTGACGACAACAGCAACGAAAACAAAATAGAAACCCATAAAGCGGAAAATCTTGAATATGAAACACATTAACAAAACCACCATCGTATTGATTGCGATATTATTATCATTCAATTTACATGCCCAGTTTGGTGGGCCTGCAGTGGTCAAAGTTGAAAAAGTTCAGAATGTCATGATGGCACCTGTTCGAAAAATTCCTGCCATGGTTGAAGCAAAATATGTAGCGATGATCAAAACCGAATACAAAGGCACGGTTATTAATTTAGCAGAAGTGGGCAAAACAGTAAAAAAAGGTGAGATACTTGCGGTCTTAAGAGACACACAGTCACGCTTAAGAAAGGAAGAATTAGAAGGCGCAGTTAAAAGTGCCCAAGCTCAGCTCAATTTTCTCAAATCAGAGAATACCCGATTAAATGGTTTAATTGGTAAAAAATTGATATCAAATTCAGAATTAGATGAAAATAAATCCAAGCTTATTTCTGCACGAAATGATAAAGCTCAAGCCTCATCACGCTTGGATCAATATTTGGATCAAGTCAAAAGATTGAAAGTGAAAGCACCCTATGATGGCATAGTTTTAGCCCAGTTGGCACAACCAGGGCAGTTATTGAACAATGGCAATGAAATCATAGAATTTATGCAAGCCAATAACTTAGAAGTGAAAGTCAATGTCCCTTTTAAATACAAAGCACAAATTAATATTGGTGAAATTTGGCAAGTTGAGACACAAAACAATACCAAAATTAATGCAACCATCAAAGGCTTTATTCGCGCAGCCCGGGGCAGTTCTCATACCATTGAAGTGAGGTTATCAGTGACCAGTTTAGATTTGTGGTCTGGAGAAGCCGTCAATGTTTTGGTGCCAACACAAACACAATCACTGGCCATGGCTGTGCCAAGAGATGCATTGGTAATTCGTAATAATGGCGTTTATGTTTATAAAATTGTAGACAATAAATCAGTCAAAGTCGATGTTGAAACAGGTATGGCGCAAGGCGAGAAGATCCAAATCATGGGTGATATATCTGATGGTGATACTATTGTGATTCGTGGCAATGAGAGTTTAAGAAATCAACAGGATGTTAAAATAATAGACTAATGTGTGGCGCCTTTGCAGCAATTAACAACCCCTTTGTTAAATCAGTAACTGATTTACTACAGGTTGGTGAAATTGAAATCCGAAATATACGTGTCCCTGCATCTTCCATTCAAATTATTCATGAAACAGATGATGGCCGTCAATTGACCGATGCCAAATGGTGGTTACTATTAAACTCAGATGGAAAGCCCAATTATAAATATGCCACTTTTAATAGCCGTTGGGACAAATTGTATTCAAGCCGTTTAACCAAAGGATTATTTCAAGCATCGCGTTGTATTATTCCAGCTTCAGGCATCATTGAAGGCCAAAATAAAATTTATCACCACATTCAAGGCAAGAACAAAGGACTTGCTTTGGGTGGTATTTATAAGACCTATCAAATTGGCAATGAAACCATTCGCACTGCTTCAATCATTACCTGCCCGGGCAACCCACAACTAGAAAACATCCACAAAAAATCCATTCCACTGATGTTAGATAGCAGTGATAAAAACTTAATCGATGCGTGGCTAAGTCCAGATTTTACCGAATCTCAAGCTTTTTCTTATTTACTCACCAATTCAATTACACAAGATTTAACTGCCAATAATATTGCTGGAGCACGTGATTTATCAATAGTGGGCGATGACATCAATATTATCAAATCAGTATAAATAACTCTTTCATGGTTATTATTCAATAATGTTTTAATCTCATTTTTAATGAGAAATTAACAAGCCGTTTGCTATCATGTGCTCAATAATAATAAATTGACCAGGGAGATATGCACATGTTCAGACCAATACTAATCATACTATTAGTTTTATTAAGTCTAAAATTACAAGCCGTCCATTTAAGCAAAGATGGCACAGGTCAAGTGCTTATTTTCCCATATTATACCGTTAATGGCGGCATTGATACATTAATCAATTTGGTTAACACAACTGATGAAGCTAAGGCTTTAAGAGTAAGGTTCAGAGAAGCGGCCAATAGCCGTGAAGTATTCACATTTAACCTTTATTTGGGACCTAATGATGTGTGGGCAGGGGCTGTTATTAAAAGTGGTGAACCAGCAATTGCCAAAATCATTTCATTTGACCAATCGTGTACTAATCCAGTTGTAAATACAAACACACAACAATTCTATAAATATTATTATACCGGTGATTTTAGTGACTCTTATCCCGATGATGATAAGGATATATGACATAGCCGCTGAATCTAAATTAGTAGGCATGGGTGAAAATAACCAAGTGCATGAAATTTATGGTAAACCTGTGTTAGGTTTTGTCGTTCAAAAATACACTAATGACAATGCCCAGCCAGGATTGTTGGCCAATTATGCAGTAATTAATATAAATAAAGGCAAAAGAAAAATCACCGTTACTGAACAATAATTTATTGTTCAATATTTTTACATTTTATTAATGAGAAATTAACATGCCGTTTGCTATCATGTGCACAATAATAATAAATTGACCAGGGAGTTCAAATCATGTTTAGACCAATTCTTATCGTACTTATAATTCTAATAAGCCTACAATCACATGCTGTTCATCTCAGCAAAGATGGCACAGGGCAAGTCTTGATTTTTCCATATTATACTGTTAATGGCGGCATAGACACACTCATCAATTTGGTTAATACAACTGATGAAGCAAAGGCATTAAGAGTCAGGTTCAGAGAAGCTGCCAATAGCCGTGAAGTATTCACATTTAACCTGTATTTGGGGCCTAATGATGTTTGGACCGGTGCTGTTATTAAATCAGGTGAGCCAGCAGTTGCGAAAATTATATCAAATGATCAATCGTGTACCTATCCAACAATTAACACCAACACACAACAATTCAACAACTTAAATTATACCGGTGATTTCAGCGATTCGTACCCTGAAGTCGATAACCGCATGTTCGAAGGATTTGTTGAAGTTTTCGAAATGGGTGTGATAACTGGTGATAGTGCAGAAGCAACGACAATAGATGACGAGACTGACCTTGATTGTTCTGCCATCAATGGTGCTTGGGGTACAGACGGTTATTGGTCTATGAATGCTGAAACAGACATGCAGCCCCCAACTGGTGGAATCACCGGTAATATTACCTTGATTCATGTGGGCGAAGGCTTTGCCATAAGTCAAGAGCCAACTGTATTAAAAAACTTTACTGATGCAATGCTTCATAATGATATCGGTAATGAATCTCCTTCATTGGCAGACAGTACATTATCAGCTGACATTGAATACAATGGCACATATGCCAATATTACATTGCCAACAGGCATTGAAGCAGTGAGTGCCTTGTTAATGAAGCAGACACTATCAAATGAATATGCTTTGAATCCAGATATTGCTGCCAAAACAGATTGGATTATGACTCTGCCAACTCGACAATATCATGTCGACCCTGAATATTCAGTATCTCAAACACCTGTTGCTCCATTTACTTCAAATGGATTGGCTTGTGAACCATTTAGTGTCTCAAAGATGTTTGATAGAGAAGAACAAATGCCATTAACGCCGATAGGAGATATTCAGACACATCCTTTTCCAGACACATCAATCATCATACCTAATAACTGTTATGCCACCAATAATTTAAATTTTCTAATTGGAGGAAATCCTGCACTAATACCGATTGGGATTTTTTCAAGCAATCATCCTACTTCAGGTGATGAATCTCCAGGTGATAAAATTTCTCAAATAGGATCCCAATTTGAAAGTGGTTGGGTTGAATTAAAATTTGACCAACAATCACAGATCAATTCAAATGATGAAGGCTTTACCCTTTATGGGTTGCCAGTTATCGGTTTTTCAGCACAAAAATTCACCAATGCCAATGCTTCCCCCGGATTATTGGCTCAATATACTGGTATTTTTCAACACAAATATAGCACAAACTTAACAAGGGAAAGTACAGAGTTTTTTAATAACGGAGGTTTACATATTGCCAATGACAATAAAGGTCAAGTTTTATTGTCTCCTTACTACACTGTTAGAAATGGCCTTAATACAATCGTATCCATTGTTAATACTACAGGTGATGTAAAAGCCTTAAGAATTCGATTTTTAGAAGGTAAAAATTCTCGAGATGTGCTGGATTTTAATATCTATCTCTCAGCATATGATGTTTGGACAGCCGCATTAATACCAACAGAATCCACTGTTCCAGGTTACAATGGGCAACCATCAACAAAGCTAATAACATTTGACAATTCTTGTACCGTACCTATTGGTATAAATGGGCAAGAATTTTTACCTTATGCTTTTACTGGTGATTTTTCAGATGAATTAGGTTCCGACTTGAACAGAAGTCAAGAAGGATCAATTGAAATTTTTGAAATGGGCAATCTGTTAGGACCAGATGCAAATGCTGCAACACATAATTCTTCAGGAGTACCAGCATCTTGTGTTACATTGCAAAGTAATTGGACACCACCAGCTGGTAAGTGGCTTCAAACACCCAATGATAATGTTGCTGCTCCTGATGGTACAGGTGGTTTGTATGCATCAGTGAGTATCATTGATGTAGCAGAAGGGTCTGACATGAATTATGATGCCACAGCACTGGCCAGTTTTACCATTGATTCAAATCACACTGCACCAGGAGATTTAGCACCGAATCTATCCACTGGTATTATCGATCAAACTCGGATTATAACTGATGAAGGTCCTGTTATCACAAGATGGGATTCATCAATTAATGCAGTCACGGCATTGTTTATGCAATTCGAAGTTTATAACGATTATGTGGTAGAGCCAGGCATACATGCACAAACAGATTGGGTAAATTTTTATCCCAGTAAACCGTTTTATACCGATCCATTGTTTTCCGGTTCAGAAACAAGATTGGTTCCTTTCACAATTGAGTTTCCTTTTTCACTTCCAGAAAACCGTTGTGAACCTTTAATATTTAGGTCTTATAATCGAGATCAACAAGCCAGTTTGGATGATAGGATTTGGCCAGCCACACCACCACCACTTCCACCACCTCAACATTGTTGGGGTGTTAATACTGCCAGTATTAATGAACCAGATTCAACAAATTCAATTTTGGGATCTCACTTACAAATGGAGAATTGGGCAGAAGCCTTTGGTTATGATTCTATCTATGAGACCGACTTTAACAATGGACGGATGAAAACCATTTATAACCAATCTTCTCTTACAGGTTTTGGACCAAATGGAGAAAGACACGAAATATATGGCTTACCAGTTATGGGATTCACAGTTTCAAAATACATTAACAGCAATGCAGCTCCGGGATTATTGGCTAATTACGCGACTTTAAATGTAAATAAAGGCAAAAGAAAATTTTTTATCCAAACACAGCAATAATGTTAAATATGGCATGTTAAGTTCATTGCTTAATAAGAAAATAGCATGCCATTTGTTATCAAATTTCAACAATAAAAATGACCAGGGAGTTTACACATGATTAGACTATTTCTTATCGTACTTTTAATTTTAATAAGCATACAGACACAAGCCATTCACCTTAGCAAAGATGACACTGGACAAGTTTTGATTTTTCCTTACTATACAGTTAATAATGATATTCTGACTATTTTAAATCTAGTTAATACAACTGATGAAGCAAAAGCCATAAGAGTCAGGTACAGAGAAGCGGCAAATGGCAAAGAAGTTTTTGCCCTCAACCTATATTTGGGGCCGAACGATGTTTGGACAGCAGGAACATTAGAAAGCCTTGAAGAAGGAGGATTTCCAAGAGTGATTAGTTTTGATAACTCTTGTACATATCCAAGCTTTGAATCTGATACACAATTGTTTAACAGTGATGGCTTTACAGGCGAATTTGTGGATGTATATGGTACCGAATCAAACCGATTAAGAGAAGGGTTTATCGAAGTGATAGAAATGGGTGTTTTAACGGGTGATAGCGCTATTGCTACATTGATAGATGAAGATTCTAATGAAGCAGACTGTGAAGTTTTTGCTGATGCATGGGGTATAGAATCCGCTAATCCCTATTGGATTAATGACCCAAATACCGATTTATCACCACCAACTGGTGGGTTAGAGGGTAATTTGGCTTTAACAAATGTTATTGATGGTTTTTCAGTGACACAAAAAGCCACAGTATTAGAAAATTTTTCAAATCAAATATTACATTATAACTACAATAATGCTTCTCCAAATTTAGCTGATGGAAACAATACTGCCATAATACAAAGTCAAGGTGGTACAAGAGACGAACTCAACTTTTCATCAGGAGCATTGGCAGTATCATCATTATTAATGACATCAAGTGTTACTAATGAATATGTTATCAATCAAGACATTAATGCCAGTACAAATTGGATCATGACCATGCCCACACGTCAATTTCACATTGATCCAGATACAACAGAATCAAATGTCTCTGTTGCTCCATTTGACCAAATTGCTAATGGGAGTGATATAAATTGTGAAAATTTTAATATTCAAGGGTTTTATAACAGAGAATCAGTTTTGGTTGAGCAATCAAATACAACTCCTGCTACAGAACCAAGTCTTTGTTTTGCTACTAGTAATATTGGAATATTGAATGGTGATTTCCATGGTATTAAATACCTATCAGATACTGATAACAAGGGTGTTTTTGCCAGTAATTATTCAATTATGTCACCTGATAATGGAAAGTATAAGGCCATAGGTATTGAAACCTCTTATAAAGATGGGTGGATGGAACTGAAGTTCCAACAATCAACACAAGATGAAGATGAAAGTAGTGGACTCAAAGTTAGGGGTTTGCCAGTGATAGGATTTGCTGCACAACGTTACATCAATGCCAATGCAGAACCTGGTCTATTAGCTAATTATGCTGGGATTTTCGAACACAAAAAAGAAGCTACGGTTATTCATCCTCAACTCCCTATACTTCCTTTTGGTGATTCGGTTTATGGCATGAGCCTTTCCAAAGATAACCATGGACAGGTTTTACTTTTTCCTTATTACACCGTAAAAAATGGTTTTGATACTCTTATTTCAGTGGTTAATACAACTGACTATGTTAAAGCGTTGAAAATAAATTTTCTAGAAGGAAAAAACTCTCGGGTAGCATTATCATTTAATATTTACCTCGATGCATATGATGTTTGGACAGCGGGATTGGTCAACAGTCAATCAACAGTTCCTGGATATAATGGTGATGACAGTGTCAAGCTTATTACCTTTGATAACTCCTGTACTGTTCCTCAAATTAATGGACAAGAATTTTTGCCTTATCATTACACAGGAGAGTTTGATGATGGTTTGGGTGCAGATATGCAAAGGGTTCAGGAAGGAACAATTGAAATCTTTGAAATGGGTGCTGTTATAGGCAATGATGCTGTTGCAGCAACACACAATGAAGATGGTAACCCAAACAATTGTTCACAATTGATAGCCAATTGGATACCACCATCGGGTAAGTGGTTGGATGATAGTAGTATAAATGTTGCCACAGATGTTGAAGGTTCAAAACTTTTTGGATCTGCAAGTTTGATTAATGTCTCAGACGGTACTGATATGTCATATGATGCCACTGCCATTGTTAATTTTAATTCTGGCATATCACATGTATCACCAAGTGATTTATCTCTAAATTTGGCTTCTGGAAATCAAGCAACAACAATCATTTCAACAGATAACGATATCATTCAAACCACATGGAATTCACCGATTGATGCAGTGACAGCATTATTTATGCAATCTGAATCAATCAATGACTTTGTCATAGATCAAAACATACAAGCGCAAACGGATTGGGTCAATAGTTTTCCGACCAAACAATTTTATGTTGATCCATACTATAGTGATTCAGAGACTGCATTGGCACCATTTAATCAACTATTAGAATCAGGAGGCTCCTGTGAAGCCCATTCATTTCGGGCCCATGATAGAGAGCAAGATGTCAATGATTATCATATTGGAATTGGTTGCGGCTCACCTCCAAACCCACATTGTGGAGAGTTGCCTGAGATGTGTTGGTCTGTTAATGTATCATCTGTTAATTATGATTTTCAAAATGATAGTATATTTGCATCAAATCTAACCATTAATGATTGGGACACAGACCCTGTATATTCATCTATAGGGTCTTTGTTTTTCTCATCTGGTTGGATGGAAATGGTTTATGATTTTGATGGCCAAGACCAAGCCAAGCTTGTTGGTACAGGGCCAAACGGCGAAATTCATGAAATCGTTGGAAAACCTGTTTTGGGTTTTGTTGTTCAAAAATACAGTAATAACAATGCTCAACCAGGATTATTGGCGAATTATGCTGATCTAAAAATGAACAAAGGCAAAAGAAAAATTACCATTCAAGCCCAGCAATAATATAATTCTTTGCCTATGGCCAGAAGTCACCTATAATGCTTTGCATGATTCGATTTCTGGCCACACTGTTAATTTTTATTAGTACATCTCCATCATCTCAACAACTTGATGACAGATGGTATTGGAATATCAATGCTGGAGCTATTGTTCCTGATGATTCATTACAGCTGAATGATGCTCACATCTATGATTTGCGAGTTGGCAAAAGTATCAATCATAAATGGTCGTATGAAATCCAAGCCTTTACTGATGAGTATGACTTTGATATAGATTATGGTCTAAAACACCATGGCATGGCCGTCAATTTTCTTAACATCAATCATGATCCATTATGGAAACCCTATTTTTTAATGGGTGTTGGATTAATCAATCATGAAACGCCTGATGAATCAGGAACAAACCTATTCTTTAATGTAGGAATAGGTGCCAGTTGGTATTTTTATGGTGATAATATTCGCCTGCGCGCCGAAGCCGTATCACGACTAGATTTAAACAATACCGATTTACCAGGCCAAGATGGTTTTGGTGATGGGATTTTTAGTGTTGGATTGACCATACCTATTGGAAACTAATTAAATTAAAAACCTTAGAGATATAATTTTATATGAATGAATTCAATCGTGAAACAGTGAACTATGCCTACCTTGGAAATAACCGCGCTGTTTGTGTAACAGATTATGGTTGCAGAATTTTAATAGATACCAGAAATAAACAGCATTTAAAAATCATATCTCATGGTGTATATGAAAAAGCGGTAGGTTGGGCAATCAATGAATACTTAAAACCTGGTGAGGTTTTTGTTGATGTTGGCGCAAATATTGGTTTTTTTACATTATTAGGATGTAAGATTGTTGGTCCAAAAGGCAAAGTCTATGCATTAGAACCCAATCCGGTAATTTATGACATGATGGATACATCTGTATTTGCCAACTCATTTGGTAAAAGGTGTGAAACACAAAATATAGCAGCATTCAGTGAAGATGGAGAAATGGAATTAACATGGGATACAGCTGGGCATGGCGGAGGTAGATTGGTCACTCACGATAAAGTTACCTTGGATAATAATAAAGCCATGGTTAAATTACAGAGGCTTGATGATATTTTGGTAGAAAATGACAGACCAATTTCTGTGATAAAAATTGATACAGAAGGATCAGAACCTTATATTCTAGAGGGTGCTAGTGAAATTTTAGAAAATAACCCCAATTGTGTAATTATAGCTGAATGGTCTCCAAGGTTTGTCAAAAGTCGTGGTTATGACTTTGATAAGTATGTTGATTTTTTGTTTGATACATTTGATTCTATAGAAGTGTTGGTTAAAGTTGGCAAAACACAAAAAATGGACAAAGAATCCCTGAAAAAAACACATCATGGCAATGTAATATTAAAACAAAAATAACTATGAATAAAATCACTGAATTATCCAAGCTTATAAATAACAATTGGCAAAAAATATGTACATCTGAAGACTGGACTAAAAAAGAATTCAAGTATGTTTTAGAAGAAATTTTCAACAACAATGCATCTTATCACCGAAAACAGTGGGAATTTGTCGCGATATTTCTGTGTTTATGTCAGCAAGGGAAATTACACAAAAATGCAAATGGCGCTTCATTTGGAGCAGGCAAAGAACCATTAATTTATCATTTATTGCCATTTGTTGAATCTTTTTTGGCAACAGATTTATATTCTTGGGCAACTGGCTGGGAAACGGCAAAAATGGGTAAAACTGATACTCCAATGGATTTTTTGCAACGCAATGCCCCAAACAATTTAGACATTTCTAATCTGCATGCCAAGGAAATGGACATGAGAACACTAGACATAGAGGACAATAGTTTAGATTTTTGTTATTCATCGTGTGCTGTTGAGCACATAGGGCACAGAGGAGATTTTATCCAGCATCTTAAAGAAGTCAAAAGGGTGCTTAAGGATGATGGCATCTATGTTATGACAACAGAATTTTTATTCAACCATAAGACCTTTGCCAATAAAGGCAATTATAAATTTGATATAGATTATATAAAAGCATTAATTTCAGATTCAGGACTAGAAGCACAATATACATTTGATGCTGGCTGTGAAGAAAATCGATTGAATGTTCCTCGTGCCTTTGTTAGGCCATTGGTTGGTGGTAAAAGCATGGAAAAGCTCTTGCCTGCAGCGGCCATATTGGATATAGAAGGTGTTGCCTATACATCGTGTTGTTTTATATTATCATCGCCAAAAGATGCCCAAATTAATACTTTTGAGGTCAATGGACTAGAGCAATCTTCTTCATTTATTCAAAAAAGGCTCAAGCATAATATCAATAATTTATACGCAGAGAAAAGAAGTCTAGACCCATTTTATTCATTAAATAATAACAGCCGTTTATTTTTAGATGACCACATCCAATTTAGGGCTAAGGAAGATAAAAACAATAATCTGATAAAATTAAACAAAGCAAATTTTTGTTTTACTGATTTCATTAGCTTCAATGACAAGCATGCAACTTTTGTCATAGATTATGAGTTAAATAATTTTGCTGGAAGGGTTAACTGGTTTTTGGTAGAAAAACAACCCATGCAAATCAAAGGCAGAACGAAACTACAATCTTTGTATGTCAAACATAAAAAGGATTCCAAAAATCAATATGTTTCTTTTGATTTCAAAGCAGACCCTGAAAAAGTATATGCAGTGATAGGACAGATAGCTCCAAAAATATTTAATAAGAAAACTGTAGAATTAAAGATTTCTAATTTAAATGTATTTGCTCAAATAATTGACTAAATATTTCTATCAATTATTTTAAATTAATAAAATTATGT
>CAJXVJ010000069.1 GCA_913061105.1 uncultured Alcanivoracaceae bacterium
GATTTCTGCCTGTCTCGTGGGCTCGGAGATGTGTATAAGAGACAGGTATATTAAATGATAAATGTTATCAGTATGCTTATTATATGTCTTCTAATGAGTAATTAATCATGTCTAAACTAAGTGCAATGATTTAAGCTTTGGAAGGTAGACTTTAAGTACAAATATTTAAAGTCTATAGGTCTCGAACTAATCGAAACCCAATGTCAGTATATCCAATTTCTTTTTTGTATCTATTAGTTGCATTTAAATTTTTGGATTGCTGACCATCAAACCAAGAATTCCCCATAGCAATTGGTGTTATACAGGATGTGTTTTCACAATGAATCCATTCGCTTACATTGCCTTGCATATCAAATAAACCAAATCCATTGGCGGTAAAAGAAGCAACGGGGGCTGTAAATTGAAATTTATCGTTACAACTAAAGTTTTGTTTTCTGTTTCTTGCTTTCTTTGATTCAGATCCCGCTTGATTAGCGGTTTTACAGGCTTCAAATGGATTGCTGTTTTCAGCCGCTAAAAGCAACCATTCTTGTTTTGTTGGTAATCTATAATTATTGTCAGTTTGTTCGCTGAGCCATTCTCCATAGGCTTGAGCATCGGATTGACTGACACAAACTACTGGGTGACTTTCGGTTTGCGTGAAAAAAGATTTATTCCAGGAAATGGTTGAGAAAAAGCTGCTAAAACCACCAGCCAGATGTTTGCATCTGCTGCTAGCACGATTTGTAGATTTGATGAATTCTGAATAATTATTTACTGTTATTTCATGGGTTGTTACAGCCAAATCATCATTAATAATAATTGTCTCAATGTCCATATTATCTAATAGTTTATCACCGATTTGAGGACCAAGATCTATTTCAATTATCATTAATGCTTCGTATTGACCAATTAATTCATTTTCTGGTGACAATAGTTTTACAATATTAATAATTGTCTTGATTGTATTGTGCGGGACTTCAATGTTTGTAAAATCCTTGTTTTTAATGTCTTCAATCAACGCTTTTTTCTGTAAACCAAAATCTGAGTTTATATTATTTGTGGCTGTGTTAAATCTTATAACAGATCTTGTATGCTTTAAGGCGTTATTGTAATTTTCTTTTTTTATGGAAGATTCGATTAATTTGTAATATTTGTCACCAATCAATTCTAGCCCTGCTTTGGCATCTTCGTTATCAGGGCTTAAAGCCAATATTTGTAACAATTGATCTGTGGCGTTATTGTTCTTAGGCTTGGTAAGTTGCATATCTTTGATATTGTTGTTTGCCTTTTCTAGTAAGTCTTGTATCTGTAATAGTTCTTCAGTATATAAGTCGGGAGGTGGGCCAGAATTAGGATTTTGTAATGCCATTACTTTTTTTATTTCATCAATGTTCAGTTGTTTGCCATTAACATTTGATAAGTCTTGAGTTGATTCTGATTGTACAGAATTATTAGTGATGCTAACAGGTTGATTAACTGTCAGGTTGTTATTTGAACTATTTGTTAATGCCGTATCATTATTAACATCTTTGGTATTCGTATCGTTCGGAATTGAATCTTCAAGATTAGAATCTTTAGGAGTAGAATTATTATTACTATCTGTATTGAGTACTTGAATTGATACGGGGTCACTTCCTATGACATCTTTTTTAATAGGATTGTTTGAATTGAAAAATACGGCTCCAATAATAAAAACAACCAATAAACTAGGAATAAACCATTTTAGGTGTTTTCCATGTGAACTGCCAAGGACATGATTAATTGTGCTATTGGTTCTTTGAATGGAGTTGGTAGGGACTTTACTTAAGGCAATTTTAAGTTCCACCATAGACTGAAATCTGTTTTTTGGATCTTTCTCTAAACACCTATCAATGAGTTTTTGCCAATGACGCATTTTAATGGGTAATTGAGGTGGTTTTGCACTGACATGATCGACTAATATTGAAATACTCTCATCAGAGTCAAAAGGCACTTTTCCTGTGAGTCTTTCATAAATAACTATACCCAAACTATAAATATCTGTCTGTATATCAACTTTTAAAGAACGGGCTTGTTCCGGGCTCATGTATTGGGCAGAACCAACTATTTGGTGTTCTTTTGTCATGCGCATGCCATTTTTAGTAATGGCAATACCAAAATCGGCTATACGGGCATTTCCAAACTCATCAAATAATAAGTTTTCAGGTTTAATATCTCGGTGGACAACACCGCGATCATGAGCAAATGATAAGCCATCACATATAGATTGTAATAGTTGTATAAATTCAAGTTCATTTTCAATGATGTAATTTGAAAAATCACCATGGTTTAAGTATGGCATAGTGAAATAAACTTCACCGTTAGATGTTTGGCCAATATTATAAATGCTAATAATGTTTGGGTGATCTAGGTGTGCAATTGTTTTGGCTTCATGTTTGAAGCGCTGGACATCTAGTTCACTGCCGGCAATCTCTAAACGCATTACTTTGACAGCAACTTGTCTTTTTAATGAAATTTGCTCCGCTAAATAAACCTGGGACATGCCTCCTTCGCCTATCTTGCTGAGTATTTTCAAGCCAGGTATTTCTAAATCATCAATTTTCACAGATTTTAACATTATGAGAGATTGTAAACCCTACCAGAGATTTGACAGTTTAATATAAGGTTTTGTTATTACCAAAGAATTACAAGGGTATGACATGATTTATAGGCATTCTTTAGCAAATAATACATTCAAACTTAACATTTATTAACAATGTGACATTTATTTTAATTAATGTTCGAGAGCATTGAACAACTATTTGGTAAAATTGCATTTAAATCATATAATTTATAACTATGGATATAACAAATTTACGTAAAGATTATTGTCAAGCTGGATTGAATCGTGAGGACTTATCTCATAATCCTTTTGACCAGTTTAATAAATGGTTTGAGCAAGCCCAAGCTGCTCAAGTTAGCGAACCCAATGCGATGAGTATATCAACTGTTTCTGAAGATGGTATTCCTTCTTCCCGAACAGTATTATTAAAAATATATGATGAAAAAGGTTTTGTTTTTTTTACAAATTTCGGTTCTCAAAAAGCCCAAGAAATTGAAGGCAACCCGCATGTTGCTTTGTTGTTTCCTTGGCTAGATTTGGAGCGCCAAATTCGCATTACAGGTGTGGCAGAAAAAATTACAAGCCAAGAATCTTTTGCTTATTTTACATCGAGACCGAAAGGATCACAAATTGGTGCTTGGATTTCACCACAATCAAAGATTATTGAATCACGAAATTTTTTAAAACAAAAACTGCAAGAAATGAAAGCCAAATTTTCTAGTGGTGATATACCTTTACCCAGTGCATGGGGCGGATACAGAATTAATCCAAGTAAATTTGAATTTTGGCAAGGAAGAACATCACGTTTGCATGATCGCTTTCTCTATCAACGTGAAGTTGATGGCTGGACAGTTAACCGATTGGCGCCATAGCTTTTATTGAGATTATTCATGAAAAACCTATATTTAAGCACACAAATTAAAGCCATTGATAAATTGGCTGCTGATTATCTTAATATTAGCAGTTATGAATTAATGCAATTGGCAAGCCAGTCAATTTATGATTATGTACAACAGTACAATAATATACTCGTGGTTACTGGAGCAGGTAATAATGCGGGTGATGGATTTGTTATTGCAAATATGGCAAGAAAACATCGCAAAACCGTTAGTGTCTGGAGTTTAGTTGATGGTGAAAAATTGCCAGATGATGCAAAAAAAGCAGCCAAAGCTTATGTGCAACAAGGTGGTAGAATTGTTGAACACGTCGAAGAAAGTGATTATGATTGCATTGTAGATGCGGTCTTTGGAACAGGATTGTCTCGAGATGTTGAAGGACATTTTGCTAAGGCCATTAAATGGATTAATAACCAAGATACAACTGTAGTTGCAGTAGATATTCCATCTGGATTAGATGCCGATACTGGCACGATTAAAGGGTGTGCCATTAACGCTACGATGACTGTTACCGTTATTTGTTATAAACCCGGTTTGGTTACTTATAATGGTAAAGATTTGTGTGGAACCTTGTTTTGTGAAGAGCTAAATATCCCTCACGAAACATATGAAAAAGTTAAATCACAATTGTTCTTATTGGACCACCAAGTATTGAATAATGTAAAATTTAATCACAGTCACAGTTCTCATAAAGGCTCATTTGGTAGTGCTGTGATCGCAGGTGGTCACGATGGAATGTTGGGCGCCTTGATTTTATCAGGACGTGCAGCCATACGTAGCGGTTGTGGATTGGTTGAGGCTGTAAGTAACAATGAACAAGCTGTAATGATTTCCATACAATGTCCAGAATTAATGACTGCCAATAGCATTGAAGCCAGTAGATTAATTGCAAAAACGGATGTCATTGCAGTTGGCCCAGGCTTAGGATTGAACTCACAATCTAAAAGTGTCTTAAATAAATGTATAGAACAATCTAAACCTTTAGTGATTGACGCTGATGGATTATCTCTGTTGGACAAAAACAAACCATTTCAACATATTGTTATTCTAACACCCCACCCAAAAGAAGCCGCTTCATTATTAAACTGTAGTGTAAATAGCATACAAAATAACAGGATAAAGTCCGCACAAAGAATCAGTCGTCAATACAATACAATTACAATTCTTAAAGGCTCAGGAACAGTGATATCTGACACCAATGGCGATGTATATATTTGCCCATATGGTTATGCCGGAATGGCAACTGCCGGAATGGGCGATGTGCTAACAGGCATCGTTGTTAGTCTTTTAGCACAAGGTTTTTCTGCGGTTGAAGCAGCTTTTACAGCTGTGGTTTGGCATGCTATATCAGCAGAGAATTGTAATAAAGGCATAGGACTTATTGCATCAGATGTTATTCATCGATTACCTGAGGAGTTGATTTGATTATTGATATTACTCAATTGCAACAATTAGATAAATTTTCTTTATCTTTTGCTCAGTCATTGCGTCCAGGTGATGTCATTTATTTAAAAGGAGATTTGGGAGCAGGAAAGACCAAATTTACCCAATTATTGTTAAATAATTTGTTATATAAAGGCAAAGTAAAAAGCCCAACTTATGCAATTTATGAGCAATACAATTTAGATAAATTAAATATTATTCACATGGATTTATATCGTATTGGAGATCCTCAAGAATTGTATTATTTGGCAATTGATGAAATATTTGATGGCAATAATGTGGTCTTGATTGAGTGGCCTGAAAAAGGCACAGGTGTGATTCCTAGTGCTAGCAAAACATTGGGTTTTGAGTTAACTAATGCAGATAATAGAGAGCTAATTTTAGATACTACATGATAAAATGTCTCTATCATGCTGTATTTTAAAGAAATTTCTTGTTTTTCGCATTAAAAATTAATACACTTTATATTATGAAAAAATATTTTGTCTTTTTATTGCTTTGTTTCGTGCCTCAGATTTTGATGGCTTCGACGCAAATCAATGGATTACGGGTTTGGACTGGACCTGATGACACAAAAGCTGTAATCGATATATCGGCGCAAGTTGACTATAAGCTTTTTCAACTCAGTAACCCTCCTAGGGTTGTTGTTGATATAGAAAATACAAAGCTCAATAAAAACCTTAATCTAAAAGAAAACCCTGTTATTAATAAAATCAGAAAAGGCAAAAAGGGCAAAGATACTTTGCGATTGGTTTTTGATTTATCCAGCGAACACAAAGCAAAAAGCTTTTTATTAAAGCCAGCCAAGCAATACGGGCACAGATTGGTGATTCAATTAGAAAAAAATAAAATAAAAAAGAAAACTGTTAAACAAGTACTGAATAAAAAAGACAGAGATATTATAATAGCAGTGGACGCAGGTCATGGTGGCGAAGATCCAGGTGCCAGTGGTGCTTCAGGAACACGTGAAAAAAACATCACATTACAAATTGCCAAAAGATTAGTCACTGCGATTGATAAAGAGCCAGGTATGAAAGCAGTACTTATTCGTACAGGTGATTACTATTTGGCATTAGAAAAGCGTTATAAAAAAGCCAGAGAGAAACAAGCAGATTTGTTTGTATCTATCCATGCAGATGCATTTACAGATCCTAAAGTACATGGCATGAGTGTTTATATACTATCAAAAAGAGGCGCTACATCTGAAGCAGCCAAATGGTTGGAACAATCAGAGAATAATTCTGATTTGGTCGGTGGTGTTGTATTAGAAGATAAAGACAATGTGTTAGCAAAAGTGTTATTGGATTTATCTCAAAATGCTTCTCTTGAGGCCAGTTTAAAATCTGCTGAAAAAGTTTTAGCTGCATTAAAACAAATTGAAAAACCGCATAAAAAATATGTTGAACGAGCAAACTTTGTTGTGCTTCGATCACCTGATGTTCCATCAATGCTTATTGAAACCGCATATATAAGTAACCCTGAAGAAGAAAAACGATTAAAGACCAAAGATTTTCAACAAAAATTAGCCAATTCAATAAAAGACGGAATTAAATCGTATTTCTATCAATCTCCTCCTCCAAATACATGGATTGCCAATCATGTAAAGTCAACAAAACACACGGTTGCTAGTGGAGATACATTGGGTGCTATTGCTGAAGCTTATAAAGTATCGATGTGGGATTTAAAAAAGATAAATAACAAAACATCAAATACCATAATGGTCGGAGAAGTGTTATTATTGCCTAAAATAATTCCTTAGATATCTAAATTTTACAAATCAGGATTTGGGTATTTCAAACTATTGGAAACCTTATGACTGATAATTCACTTTTTCAAAATCAAATAGCCAATAAATACCAAATTTACAACAGTTTGTTTTTAACACTCCCATTTAAACAAATTGCAGATGTTGGGCTGTTATTACCAATATTATCTAAATACTGCCATGAAAGTTTTGCAAATAAGAAAAATCCACAACAGATCATTGATTCATTTTTTAGTCAATATACAACATTTGATACAGACAAAGATAAAATCAACTTGTTGTTTAAATTTATACAGTACATAGAACGTCAGGTGGTTCTGTTTGATGCAGTCGAAGATTCTGCGTATGAAAAAATAAACAATTTTAATGGTAGTGGTACAATCCCATATGTATTTAATCGTGCAATCAGTAGCCGAAAATCTGAAAAATTAATTAATAAATTAAAATCATTCAAAGCTAAGATTGTACTAACTGCACATCCAACTCAATTTTATCAAGGCCGAGTATTGTCTATAGTCAGTGAGTTAGAAACAGCAATACGAAAAAATGATTTGGATAGTATCAATGATTTATTACAACAACTAGGCAGGACTGCTTTTATCAGTGATGAAAAACCATCGCCATATGAAGAGGCCATCCGTTTGATGTGGTATTTAGAAAATGTGTTTTACCATTCGGTAGCAAAAGTACACCGCAGGTTGAGAAATGAATTAGTAAAACTAGGTGTTGATCAATTTGATAAAGATATTATTAATATAGGTTTCTGGCCTTGTGGAGATCGTGACGGAAATCCATATGTAACTGCTGACATCACCCTTGAAACTGCCAAGCAATTGAAACACAAAATATTTATCTGTTATTTTAGAGATGCAAAAAAACTAAGACAACGCATGACATTTTCTGGTGTGGATCATTTAGCTGAAAATATTTATAAAAAGCTTTCTGTTACAATTTTTAATACAGATGGTAATAGATATACCCATAAGCAAGAGTTGCTTTCAGATTTAACTGAAATCGTAGATTATGTGAACAAGCACCATGATGGACTTTTTGTTGATGTTGTTGAAGATTTTATAGTAAAAGTAAAGTTGTTTGGATTTTATTTTACAGGATTAGATATACGCCAAGATTCTCGAATTCACTCTCAAGTTTTAAATGATATATTTAACGCTTATTATAAAGGTAATTTAATAGGATTATCATCTGGTCATATACCAGATAATTATAAAGAATTGACTGATAATGAAAAAATCAATGTCTTACTTGAATTAAAGGGTGAACTGAGTCCTGATCAATTTTATAATGAAATGACTCAGGAAACTTTAAAATCTCTGTATGCCATAAAACAAATCCAGTTTGAAAATGGGCAGCAAGCTTGTCACCGATATATTATTTCAAATACACAAACGGTAAGAAATATCATCGAAGTGTATGCATTAGCTCAATTATGTGGTTGGTACAAGAGCAATATGAAATTAGATATTGTGCCTTTGCTTGAAACCATTGATGATTTATCACATGGAGAAGAAATACTCAATACGCTTTACTCAATCCCAGATTATAGAAAACATTTAGCCTTCAGGAATAGCCGTCAATACATAATGTTGGGTTTTTCAGATGGAACAAAAGACGGTGGTTATCTCAAAGCAAATTGGGAAATATTCAAGACCAAAGAAAAATTAAGTAAGGTCTCGCTTCAACATGATGTTAATGTGGTATTTTTTGATGGAAGAGGTGGGCCACCTGCCAGAGGAGGTGGGAATACCAATAAATTTTATTCATCTTTGGGAGAAAATATAGCTAACCATGAAATTGAGTTAACCATTCAAGGGCAAACGATTTCTTCAAATTTTGGAACATTGAATTCATCTCAATACAATTTAGAACAGTTTTTTTGTGCTGGGCTTGAGAATACAGTATTTAAAGGTGATGTTGCGGGCTTGAATCAAGATCAGTATCGAATTATTGATGAGTTAGCAACATTGGGTTATCAGGCCTATAAAGATTTTAAAAACAACCCTTTGTTTATTGATTATTTGGAAGACATATCTGTCTTAAAATATTATGGATTGACTAATGTAGGTTCGAGACCAGTTAAGAGAGCTTCAAATGGAAAACTTAATTTGTCAGATTTACGGGCCATTCCGTTTGTGGGTGCATGGACACAAATGAAACAAAACGTTCCTGGTTTTTATGGTTTAGGTTCTGCTTTAAATCATTATGATGAAACTGGAAGAATCGAAGAAGTAATATCCTTGTATAAGCAATCTTTATTCTTTAGAACTTTAATTGATAATTCAATGCAGGCATTATGTAAGACTTACTTTCCTTTAACTTCATATTTGCAAAATGACAGTAAATTTGGTCAATTTTGGCAAGGCATATACCAAGAGTATAAGCACACAAAAAGATTGCTATTAAAAGTATCTGGTCAGAAAATTCTATTAGAAAATTCTCCCAATAGTCGACGTTCGATTCAGTTACGTGAAAGAATCATTTTGCCGCTTATTACCATACAACAATATGCTTTGATGCAAGTAAAACAGCTAGAAAAAACACGTGGTAATGAAGATTTAATTGCCACATATGAAAAGATAATTATCAGGGCATTTTTTGGCAGTATTAATGCTTCTAGAAATGCTGCTTAATCATTTTTTAATGAATTAGTGTTCTAATGGGCGCAATTTCTTAGATGCTTTATGCAGAGTCCCGTTGATGAAAGTGTGAGCTCCATCACCGCCGTATTGCTTGGCTAACTCAATTGCTTCATTTAAAATAACCTTGTAAGGTGTTTCAATGTGATTTTTGAATTCATACACACCAATCATCATTATGGCTTTTTCAACTTCACCTACCGCATAAGATGAGCGATCTATCAAAGGTGAAATTTCAGCTTGAATTTCTTCCATGTTATCAACAATTCCGTGAAGGGTTTGTTGAAAAAACAATTGATCAACTTTGCCCATGTCTTGTTCTGTTAAAAACTGATTAATGATAGATTTAGCAGGAGATTTGTTTAACTGCCATTGGTATAAAGCTTGTACTAACCTTTTACGGGCACGTCGTTTTGCAGCCAAATGTTCAGGTATTTTTTTTTGTTTACTCATTTACTAATCCTTATAAACTGGAAATTGATGACACAAATCTGTGACTTGTTGTTTGACTTGTGCAATGACATCATCATTTTCTATGTCATCAATAATGTCTGCAATCCAATTGCCAATTTGAATGAATTCAGTTTTTCCAAATCCTCGTGTTGTGCCCGCAGGTGATCCTAGGCGTAAACCTGATGTAACAAATGGTGATTTTGGGTCATTGGGGACAGCATTTTTATTAACAGTGATATTGGCTTCACCTAAACGCGCTTCAGCAAGTTTACCAGTGATGTTTTTGTCGATTAAATCGAGTAAAAACAAATGATTTTCAGTGCCACCAGAGACAATATTGTATCCGCGTTTAAGTAAAGTATTGGCTAGAACATCCGCATTAATAACAACATTTTCTTGATACTTAATAAAGCTTGGCTCCAAGGCTTCTTTAAAAGCAACAGCTTTAGCTGCAATGATGTGCATGAGCGGCCCACCTTGAATACCAGGAAAAACAATAGAGTTTAATTTTTTTTCAATCTCTGGATTTGATTTGGCTAGAATTATGCCACCACGAGGACCACGCAATGTTTTATGTGTGGTTGAAGTTGTAACATCTGCTATGTTAACAGGGCTTGGATAAACTCCAGCTGCAATTAATCCAGCAACATGGGCCATGTCAACCATAAAATATGCGCCTACTTCATCAGCTATGTCTCTGAATTTTTGCCAATCAATTTTTTTGGAATAAGCAGAGAAGCCACCAATGATCATTTTGGGCTTATGTTTTAATGCCATTTCACGAACATTGTTAAAGTCAATCATGCCAGTATCTTCTTCTATACCATACTGGATAGCATTGAATAATTTGCCTGATATGTTGACTTTCGCACCATGGGTTAGGTGCCCACCGTGATCCAAACTCATACCTAATATGGTATCACCAGGTTGTAAAAGAGCCAAAAACACAGCTTGATTGGCTTGAGATCCTGAATGGGGTTGGACATTGGCATAATCAGCTGTAAATAATTCTTTTACTCTGTCTATGGCCAATTGTTCGGCGAGATCAACATATTCACAACCACCATAATATCGTTTACCAGGATAACCTTCAGCATATTTATTTGTCATTTGGCTGCCTTGGGCTTCCATAACTGCTGGAGAAGTATAATTTTCAGAGGCAATTAACTCAATATGATCTTCTTGTCTTTTATTTTCTGCAACAATGGCTGCATACAATTCTGGGTCAGATTTGGCTATGGTGTGACTGCGATTGAACATAATTAATATCTCTCTGGTAGATCGTTGTTGATAGGCTTCAAAGGCGGTATTTTACTATGATGAATAAGTTAAAGTTAACCAAATTTTGTTAGTTATGAGTGAAATGATGTAAATAATGCGGATTAACCAACAATCAAGTAGTGTTTATGGTTATTTAAATGGAATAATTTTATAATGATAGCTGATTTTACTATCTCAATCTATTGACAAATATTAACCAACACCAAAGACAACAATTCATTGATGCACTAAATCAAATTATGCCTTATGGTAAATATAAAGGAAGTCGAATGTATCAATTACCTGGACATTATTTGGCTTGGTTTCATCGCCAAGGCTTTCCGGACAATAAATTAGGGCAACAAATGGCACTGGTATTTGAAATAGATCACAATGCATTAATGCCTTTGTTTAAAAAATATTTAATACGTGACTAATGGTATGATTGTGATAGTTTTATGATACCGTGGATAATGGTTATTTTGACAGGGTACAGTTAAGGTTGAATGAACAAAGGTATCAAACAAAAATTAATGATAGTATTGGGATGGTTTTTTGTCCTACTAGGCGCTATAGGTGCAATTTTACCATTGTTACCAACCACCATTTTTTTGATCATCGCTTTAGGAATTTTTTCTAAGTCTTCACCTAGGTTTCATGCGATGTTACTCAATAACAAATGGTTTGGGAAGGAACTAAAGCAGTGGGAAGAGACAAAATCTATATCTCGTCGCAGTAAATTAAAAGCCACAGTGATTATTGTTTTAACCTTTGCACTATCTATAGCCGTTCTCCATCAACGACTTGGATTGCAAATAATGCTGGTGAGTATAGCCCTGGTTTTATTGACCATAATCTGGAACATAAAAGAGTCATAGGAATCATTGTTCAGTCACTATTTTAAACCTAAAAAGCCATATGAAATTAATTTCATATGGCTTTTTAGACTTAAATCTGTGTTTATTGTTTTGTTATATAATCAAAAAGAACAGTTACGGTTTTGATGTTTCGAGATTATCTTGCGCAATTTCACACGAAAAAGAAGACATGGCATCTATGTTTTGATTGCTGTCCCATGCGTATATTCTGCCTTGAAAACATTCGGAGTATTGGTCATCATGTTTAAAGCTAAATTGAGTATTAGAAACTGGAATTTCTTTAGAACTTAACACCTTAGAATTTATATCGAGTATTTCAATTTTAGCATTGCCTTTAAATGAACTTGTATCTATATTTACATTAACTACTTGATCATTTAATGTGCTTGTCATTTCAATACTTGGTATGGCAAGACGTAATGCAGGATCACCTAATAAATTATACATTTCAAGCATTGTTCGGCCTTTAAAAAATCTTTTAGCATCTAAAATTGCTTGACCTATGCTATTTTCTGGATTCTCAAAAATATTTTCTAATATGTAACGACTAAAAGCACTACTCGGAGCATTTCTCCATGAAGAGGCAAGTACTGCAACAGCACCTACATCTGGTTCTCTTATGAATTTTTCACCAATAGAATCAGCATATGGGTGATCAAAAGGTGCAGAATAACAAGACATACTCATGACGAAAGGGAGTTTATTTGAATTTTTCAATTTACTAATGTGATCTAGTGTAAATAAATCTCTGTTCTTTTTTAAATCAGTAGGTCCAATTCGCCAAATGCTTTTACCACCATGGCCTACAAAATGTACAATTAAATTACCTTCATCCATAGAACTGGCTAATGACTTTTGTATTTGAATATTATCACCATCCATTTGTTTTGGAAAAATATTGCTGGCGCTAATTCCATAATCACCTATTTTGTTTGAAGTCTGGATACTACTTTTCTGGAAAGTTTTGTTAGAGTTAGTAATCCACAAAATCCTACTCTTCCATGGTCCAACTTTTGAATTGTTATAATAATTAATTGTTTTAGTAATCATTTGATCTAATTCTTCAGGTGTTGAGACAGGAAATCTACCAATGGCTACATCTGGAATAAAATCATCAATCTTATTTTTTTGTTTTAAATCATCAATAATAGAAACAAACCAGTTGTCACTGGCTGAATGTCCTTCTGATGAATGGTATTGGCCAGTTGGAACAAAATCTCGATTGATAAAATCTTCAGTATATTTACCTTGATGTGGAAAATTGTTGAAATTGCGGTTATTACTCATAATTCGATTAGCCCATTTACCATATTTGTTATTTTGGCCGTTATCTCTCCAATCCCAACTAGAGTCACCAACCAAAAGAACATGTTGTAACTTTCCATTGCCCTTGGTATGTGTGTCTTTTATTAAATCTTTAATGGCATAGAGTTCTCGTACTCCATATGAATAGTTTTGATAAGTTTGTTCTGTATCGATTACTGCAACAACATCACCTTTTTCACGGTAAAATTCTGCCAAGATATTTATGGACTCTCTAAAGTTTGGATGAGTAATCATCAAATAATCGACTTCTGATAAATCAGTATTAATCTCTGCTAATGGGTTGGCATTTACCTGAGATATCTTCTTTTTATCACCTATGAGTACTTGTGAATTTTGATCAAGTGGTATGGTGTTAAACCCAAATTTTTTATCAATTTTTGAATAAGCAAACTGATTAGAATTCAAGCCATACTGACAGGATTCTGAGCTACTTAAAGAATCGTATTCTTTGATTGTACTGGGTTTTATTTCATATTTTAAATCAAAATAGTCAAGCATTGAAATATCGATGATTGATTTTTTTCCGTTTTTTCTTTTATCGACAAAAAATGTGATTATGTTATTCTCAGGTTTCAGTAGTTCCTTTGGAATTTTTATTGGTTCACTGACATATTGAATTTTCTTATCCCAATTCAAAGTCTTGAAAGTGGTACCGTTTAATTTGATATGGACTTCATGATGGGGCATATCTTGGGCATTTCTATCAATGTTTATTCCTCTAAATGCTGCTGAAAATATTATATTATCTAGGTTTTTAACTCGACTTATATCAATCGGTACAGAAAAACCTTCTTTTAACATATATGTGAGTTTTTCCCAATACCACAATTCAGGAAATTCATTATAATCTCTAGTATTAACTCGGATTAACAGTTTGTTATTTTCATAATGATCATTGGTTATTAAGTTATGACAAACTGGGAGTTCTTGTAATTCATTTTCTCTGAAAGTCCAGTTTTTATAGTTTTTGTTTTTCTTTTGTTTGGATAATTTAAAGCCATTAAAATCATCATGGGCATGCTGGAGAGAAGTTTTACCCGTTAAGCGGTTAGCGAAAAATATCAAATTATCAGAATCGCTTAGTTTAGATTTTCCTGAAGAAAAGAAAAATGGTTGTTCCTGTCTCTTATACACATCTCCGAGCCCACGAGACAGGCAGAAATCTCG
>CAJXVJ010000070.1 GCA_913061105.1 uncultured Alcanivoracaceae bacterium
TCTGCCTGTCTCGTGGGCTCGGAGATGTGTATAAGAGACAGCTTATACTCACTGCCACTCAGGAAGCGCATCCCATTCGACTTCGGTGGCGGCACTGAGTTGGTGTTCTAGAATGGTGAGCCATTGTCCGTTTTTTTTCACATTAAGGTCTTGAAAGTGACTCAAAAATGTTTTGACTGTGCCGTCTTTGTCAGTGGTGCTGTAACGGAATATGCCTGTTTCAAAAGCGGTGGTTTCGCTGATTTTGCGATCGGAAAAGCGAAACGAAACGGTGGCTGATCCGCCTTCTTTTTGGAACTTTTCACACTCTTCTTTCCATTTTTGCATCACTACACCAATGGGCATTGATGCCTTTGATGTGACAAGCACTGCATCGGGATGATAAGCGGCAGCCATTGCTTTAAAATCGACTTCAACAACGGTACGAATGATCTCATGGTAAAGGCTGTCTGTACTATAAACTTGCTTTTCTCCTGCGGAAACTGAAATGGGTAAAAGGCTTAATAATACTAAACCAATAGTTGTGATAGAGTTTTTCATTGTGTTTTCCTGTTGTTTTTATTCGTTGTTTTGTAATACCCTTAATATGTTTCCACCAAGGATTTTGTTAATGTCGTTATGGCTGTAACCTTTTTCTATTAATGCTTTGGTGATTAATGGATAGGACACCACATCATCTAATTGTTTGGGAGGCAATAGAATGCCATCAAAGTCAGACCCAATTCCGACATAATCAACTCCTACTAGATTAATTATGTACTCAATGTGATCAATCACTAAATCAAAAGGCGCTCTTATCGCATTAACTTCTTGGAAGTACTTATTATAAATCGCTTCTTCAGCAAGATAAGGGTGCATCCCAGAGTCAATATATTTATCTAATTCGGCTTGGTGCCTTTTAATAAAAGCCTCTTCCTTTTTGGCTGCAGTGGGGTCAATAAAACCCGTATTAAAATTGATCATAATCACGCCATTGTTTTTAGCCATGGCTTTTATCTGATAATCTTTTAAGTTGCGTGGATGAGGACACAACGCATAAACCGAACTGTGTGAAGCAATAATCGGTTTAGTAGTAGTGGCAATGACATCTTTAAATGTTTGTTCTCCCACATGGGAAACATCGATCATCATGCCAATCGTGTTCATTTGCTTGACTATTTTTCTGCCGAAATCTGACAAGCCTTTGCCTTTATAGTCAGGGTTGTTTTTTTCATCTGAAACACTGGTTGCCCAATCTGTCGAGTTATTCCAGGTCAAGGTCATATACCGAACACCACGGTCATAAAGGGCATTTAGATTGGATAGGCTGTCTTCTATTTGATGCCCACCTTCTAAACCAACCAAAGCGGCTATTTTGTTGTTTTCTACTGCTTGTAAAAGTTCTTTTGAGTTGGCAACCTTGGCTATTTTATCTGGGTTTCTTTTTATCACAGCATCTAAATTATCTATTTGCTCGTTGGCATAAGCATAAGGATTTTCTTGACCGCCATCACTCCAAACAGAAAAATATTGCGCATCCAAACCACCCTGTTTCATTCTTTTAAGGTCGCTGTGGGTTTTGCCATTTAAGTCTTCATCTAATTCATAACCCTTTTCCATAATTTGCAGGAGAATATCGTTGTGTGTATCGATAAACAAGGACTGATTGTGAACTTCATTAAAGGATTTGGTGTTAGGTTTTTTTATGGGGTTTGAAGTGCAGGATGTTAAAACAATTAAGATTATTAGATATTTCATATGAAGGCACCTACCTCGGTTAGTTTTATTTATTGAGACCAATGATATAAAAAGGTCCAAAGTGAAACTATCCTAACACATAAATTGCCAATATTAATAATATGGGGTTTCGTGAAACACTAAAGTGAAAATATTAATTTAAGACTTGTTTGATGGCCTTTTTGGCGGCATCGAATGAGAAGAAGTTCTGAACATTGGCCAAACCGCCTTTTGAAATGGTATTCCACAGCTCTTCGTCGTTATACAATCGAATGATTTGGTCGGCAAATTCTTGAGGAGTTTCGGCCATAAGCACATCAACACCCTCTTGGGTAAACATGCCTTCGACGGCTATTTTTGTACCAACAACGGGTTGGCCATAACTCATGGACATATTGACCTTGCCTTTGACGCCAGCGCCAAACCTTAATGGCGCGACTGCGATTCGAATGTCGTCCATTACTGGTTCAATGTCTTCAACAAAGCCTTGATAGACGATGTTGTTTGCTGACATTTCTTGGATATGTTTAGGAGCCTTGGATCCTATGATATGAAAGATTAAATCAGGCAATTGTTTTTCAATCAATGGCAATATTTCAGCCACAAACCATTCAACCGCATCGACATTGGGTGTGTGTTGGTAACCACCAATAAACATGATGTCTTTGCGTTGTGAAAAAGGCTTTCTACAACCATAAATTTCATGTATGTTGGTCAACACATTGACTTGGGTATCTGGCAGCTCTTCTGCTAAAACCTCAACTTCATATGGACTTACCACCAAGGTGACATCACAAGCTTTGGCAACTGCCAGTTCTTTTTGTCTTGTCACCTCTGCCATTTTTGCAAGCTTGGAATCGCCAGCAATTTCAGCCATGCGCCTTTCTCGTACATAATGCAAATCAACAGTATCGAAGATTATTTGAGCTTTAGGACAATACTCACGAATAAATGGCATAACAGGCTCGGCGACATAATAACGGGATAACAAGACCACGTCTAAATATTGGCCATTTAGTTTCAAGTATTCAACTGGGTTTTTGATAAAAGGGTTATAAATGCACTCAACTCCCAATTGCTCAAGATTATATGTATAACTTTTATCATGACTGAGGTTTTCAGGCATAAATACCACATGATAATTTAATTCTTTGAGAATCTTAATTAAATTGATCATTCTTAAAGATCCAGAATCTTGATCGGGTGTTGGCGTACAAGCATCAAAGATAAAAATTCTTTTGGGTTTAGCATGTATTCGACACAGCTCAATATCAGAACCTGGGCTGGGCTGTTTTGCCAATTGCTTGGCCCATTTTTGTTTGAATTTTTGTTGGTTAACCACTTGGTATTTTTTCATGCCCTGGGTCAAATCGGTGCCTGAGGAGATGCCTTCAAAGTGGGTGATAACTGATTTGGGTTGGTAGTAGACTTTTTTGCCAATATTACGAACAGCAAATGCCAAATCGGTATCTTCATAGTAAGCTGGTTTGTATCGTTCATCAAAACGACCCAATTCTTCAAATAAGTCTTTGCCAATGAGAATACTGGCACCTGAACAATAGTCAACTTCTCTGACATGGTTGAATCTCGGTTCGCCAGGGTTTTCAGTTCTGCCATAATTCCAACCACTGGCATCAGAAAATATAATTCCGCCAGCTTCTTGGAGTTGATTGTTGGGATAAACCAATTTGCTGCCAACTAATCCGGCATCAGGATAATGGTCAAAAACATCTAACAAAGTTTGTAGCCATTGGTTGTGCACAACCGTATCATTGTTTAAGAACATTAAATATTGGCCCGACGCCATTTGCGCACCGGTGTTGCAAGATTCAATAAAACCACCATTGACGCCTTGTTTTTTGTAAGTAATGCCTGATATGCTTTTAATCAATTCTTCAGTATCATCACTTGAGCAATCATCAATAACAATGATTTCAAAAGATGTTTCATCTTTTAATTCAGCAATGGATTTTAAGCAATTGTAGGTGTGTTGGTAATGATTAAACACAGGAATAACAATAGAAACGGTAGGGTTTTTACTGGTTTTAATGGATAGCGCATCAAAGTTTTGAGTCAGTTCAATTTCTGGTTTATCATGATTGTGATTTTGGGTTTTTCCCATTTTTCCTTTAATAACAGAAGCCGTGCCTTTTAATCCACGTGTTTTCAGGCTGCGTATGGCCCGTGATGGGAAGGTTTTAACTTGGGTTAATCTGAACTTGATGGCATTTCGCTTATGGCGTGACCAATTTGTCAATCTGCGTAATGGGCCTGTTATGCGCCAAGATGTACTGTTATAAACGCCAGTTAATTCAGCATTTAGTCTGAGCCTTTCTTTTTCAGCGATGGCATTGTTTTCTTCAATTTCTGCATGCAAACGACTGGTTTCTTTTTCAATAACTGTTCGCAAGTATTCGGATTCTTTGCGTTCAAGCTCGATGTCTTTGGCTGATTTTTTTAGTTGTTTGGTGAGTTTTTTGCCCCATTGTGTTCTTTCGGTTAATGTGACTTGGGTTTGATCTATCAAATCACTTTGGTCGTGGTATATTTTGTTGAAGTGGTGCAGTTCTTTGGCCCACATGTTTTTTTCGTAAGGGCTTGATATGATTGTGTATTGACTATTTTCACCCTTGTTTATTAACTTGCTATATTGATCAATCTCATCAGCAAATGTTTGGTGTTGCATGCGTGATAAATTATTTCTTACCTTGGTTATCTGTTCTGGATTGTTGCGTAATTCTCGTATTTTGTTAGCGATACTTAAATGATTGTTATCGCACAAAAAGCCTGTTTTACCATCAACAACACGCTCTTTCAGGGCACCAAATTTTGTGCTAATTGTGCAAATGCCTGCTTGTTGTAATTCGGAAAGCGTGTAGTTAAAGGTTTCTGAAGTTTGTGATGTAATTAATGCAAGGTCAGGAGATGTTTGGTTGAGAATTTTTTGTAAATCTGCATTATCGTATTCCATTTCAACATGGATGTTTTTAACATTTAGGTATTTCTTGCCTTCATTGCCTGCGCCGATAAAAACAAAATTGTAATCATCTCCCAGTTCAGCAATGGTCTCTTCAAGTAAAAGTTGTCCTTTTGGTGGATTGATTCTGCCTAACACCAGTATTTGGAATGGGTCTTTGTTGTTTTTATATTGTATTGGTTTTAATGGGTTTATGGCGTGAGCGATGATGTTGGTTTTGTTAAAAGCATTGGCATCAATTTTATTTAAATTATCGACAACAGATTGACTGGGTGCTACAAGTTTTACATTCTGATCTTGGTACAGTTGATGTAAGTGTTTTTTCCATTTGTTGTACTGTACTTGAGTTATTTCACCAAAAGGCTCATTTTTGGTTTGTAACAAGGCATTTTGAATATTTGAATCGGTTAATGTACCTGCTTCCAAATCTGCTATCAAGCTTGGCCAACTGGGGAAATAATCATGAAAGACACGAATGGTGGGCAATCCAGTTTGTAAACATTGCATGCTGTGACCAATCAAGCTGGAAACAACTATTTGTTGGACTTGAAACTGTTCTATAATTTTTGATAACAGGCTGTGGTATTCTTGGTGTTGAATACAAGTTGAGTCAATCGGTGTTTGCAAATCATACTGCCTCATCTCAAAACCGTTGGCTTGAGCGAAATGCAATGTAAAACTTTCACCGTGGCTTTGTCTATACAGTTCACCTTGAGAGGACAGAATTAAGTGTTGGTGCGTCTTTTCATGTTGACAATAATCGTTAATCCACTGGTGAACGCCACCACCCCAAGCCATACAAATGTGTAAGATAATGGGTTTTTGATCTAAAATAGGATAGTCAATTTTGGCAAGCTTTGGCTGAAGGTGTTGTTTTAATTGCCATTGTAATGCTGCTAATGAATGTGCCGGTAATGGTTTTTGATCACCAGAATCAATGATGTCTGTTAGTTGAATGCTGTTATCAGCTTGTGTTTGCACCAATAAGTTGTTGCAAGCCAAAATAGGTGTTTCGTCCAACTGACTTAATATCACACTGTTTCGAACCATAAAACAATCCTTGTTTAAGTGCTCGCTATAAAAAGTATCTGGTGTTTGTAATAAATATATTATTTGATCTAGTTCGGCAACCGTTCCTTCAAAGACATCTCCACTTGCCAGAGGCGATAGGCTGTTGATATGACAAGACAACGAAGAGCACAATGAATGAGTACCATTTTGAATTAATGGTTGTGAAAGGCGTTGGTACCAATATTTGGGAAAATGTGCTTGTGCATTGATAACAACAATTGCGGCATCAGATGGCGCAGATGAAACAATTTCTTCACTCAGGCTACTATCAAAATGTTTTTGATGAAAGTTTTTTGTAATAAACAAACCATAGTCAACATGAGGTATTGTTGTGTCAACTGTTGCATTGTATATAGCCAGAAACGGTTTGATTTTTTCCATCGAGGGATTATACCTTTCTGTCTCAAGGATTTGTAGTAGATTGTTTGTTTTTGTCAAATAGCCATTATTCTTATGGAGGATTCACTGTTGAATATTAAGCCTTTTCTTTGCGCTATAAACTGTGATAAACTTATGGGCTAATTGAGATTAACATGCGAAATCTAAATAATGAAAACTATGGTCTTTCTTATCGGAAACTTGGAAAGACCAAGACCATTGATGAAATATTGAAAGTTGCCATTTCTTTTGAAAAAACGGCACGTGATTTTTATGCGGCTCTGATACCAAAAGTGGATAACAGTCTTCGCATGTTAGTAAAAGAATTGGCTGAAGAAGAACAACACCATTACGATTTGTTTTGCGCTTTAAGAGATTCATCTGATGTGCAAAAGCAATTGAACAATAGAATCAAAACCCCTCAAGAAAACACCAGCTTTAGTCAATTTACAAAACCTGCAAAACTGGGTGATAATCCAGATGAAAAAACCCTGTTATTGTATGCCATTGCTAGAGAAGATGCAGCCATGAAACAGTACCGAGACTTAGCAGAAAACGCACCAGATGGTGGTCTTAAAGACACTTTTCAGTTTCTTGCTTTTGAAGAAGCGGAACATAAATTAGAATTAGAACAAAAATACCAAGAATTATTTACAAGCGACTAGAATTTTCAATAAATAATAGTAATTACTTTGTTATTAAGAAGAGTGTAAAAAAACTAAAATTTTTAAAAGCATTAAAATTTATTATTTTATCTGATCATATTGATAATGGTATACTGACTACAATTAAAATAATAACCTTGAGATATTTTACTTGTCTATCGATAAAACGAAACTTCATAAACGCTATAAATTACAATTGCCCAGCATAATGACCATTTCAATTAACCTGTTTATTGGGTTAACTATTGGCTATCTTGGTCCTTTTGGTAGTTATGAAATGCCGTTATTCAATCGTTTATCATATTGGGTGATCCTTATAGGTGTTGGACATTTTATCTATTCACAGACAAATGACCTTTTTAATTGGTATCTTGGTTCTAAAATTAAGAATGCGATTATCCGATTTTTATTGCCGTCTTTTTTTGGCGCATTATTGTTAACATTCTTTGTAGAATACATGTCCCATATATATTATGAATCAAACATGTCTTTTTATGAAAATTTTCTTTTCCATTTCCCAAAAGTATTTATTTTGGGGCTGGTACTAAACTTAATAGGCCTATTGTTAGATAAATATCATGACAGTCATAATTTGTTAGCTACGAAACAACAAGACCATGACCCTTTGCTAAATAATTTTTTTAACCGATTACCCAAAAACCTAGGTAAAGAGCTTATTTGTTTTTCAATGGAAGACCATTATTTGCATGTGCATACTGAAGAAGGCAGCCATATGATGCTGTTACGCATGAAAGATGCATTGGTGGAATTGAAAAGTTATAAAGGGTTTCAAGTGCACCGTTCATGGTGGGTAGCAACAGATGCCGTGATAGATGTTAAAAAAGAATCACGCAAAGCTACGTTAATTATGAAAAATGAAATGAACGTCCCTGTTTCTCAAAAGTATTTACCACTTATTAAAGAGTTTAATCATTTTTGAAGTTTCCATGAAACCCAAGTGGAATATGAAACGGTAACCACGCTCTGGCTATTGGCCCTTCGGCAATGTTTTCTGCATTAAAAAGTGAGACACAAGATCTTTTTGATGGCCAATGTAAGGCTGTTCCCACTAACCAACCATCTTTTTGAGAGCCTAAAGTCTTTTCAACAACAATGTGCTCTTCAACCAAAAACTCTTTTCCATAATCAAACTCATCGGTTTTTCCTGTATCGACATTGATTGATCTAACAGAATGCATCCATTCCTCATTTTCGTGACCAGATAAAGTAAACACCTTGGTGTTTTTAAGACCAGTTTTACTGGGGTAAATTCTAGGAAACTCACTAACCCCATCAAAAAACTCTTGAGATGTTTTGCCGTTAGGTAAAATCGAAAACAAAACGCTTTGTGCGGATGATTGGTTGTTTTTGCTGGTTTTTCCTTTCATAACATCAACAATTGTATCCATGATATTCAAATTAGGATAACGGCAACCATCAAAACGAATGGCTCCATCTTTGTCTTCCCACGCATTTCCAAAATGAAAGATATAACAAGGCGGAAATTCATGGGTTGCTTTTAAAGAATAATCATTTTTATCAACAACCATAACCCGCATGGGTTGCCCGGGATTAAACTTTTGACTTTGCATAAAGCTCTTGCCACTTGGATCAACTTTTAAGGAAGGCAAAATAATAAGTATGTGGTTTTTTGTAATTAAAAAATCATGTAACATACCATGGTAGTTGGTATCAAGTAACCCAAATGAATCCAGCGCACCATTTGGGTTTAATTTATACATGATAACCTTTCCAGATTGATAATCTAATCCAAAGTTCCAAATTGTACCATCTGCTTCAACCTTGGGATGTGCAGAAAAAGGCATGCCTTTGAGTTGATTGCTGAGTGTGATTATTCCTTGAGTTTCAAGATTATCAGCATTCATGCTGTGAGCAGAACCGGCTTCCCATAAAGCCCAGATATCATCACCAACCGGTAAAACATTGGTGTTGGCTGAGTTTATACTGTTTGCACTGGTTATGGGCAATGTATCGGTGATACCAATTTGGCTAAAATCATATAAAAAACGATTGGCTTTTTGTTCTTTGATAAATTTTTGAGTCTTTACAAATTTATTCTTATAATTGACTGATCCATCTTTAAAATTAAAAGCATGAATCATACCATCGCCTTCGAACAAGTGTTCATAACGAATCGAACCTCTTTCAAACAAAGCAGGCCCGTTACGATAAAAACAGCCATTAAAGTCTTTAGGAAAGGTGCCTTCAGTCACTAAATTTTCAACAACTCGCTCAGAGGTATAGTTTTTATAACCTATTAATTGTGGGTTTTTCTTCAAAGATGCATTAAAACTTTCATAAGCAGACTCAGATAAAGCATTGAGTGCTGATAAACTTTTTGGCGCAAAACCCAGTGCGGAAAGCAATCCAATGTTTGTAACAAATTCTCTTCTATTCATTATATAGCCCCTTACAAGTAAATCATTTTTGCTTTGGTTTTCACCTTTGAATCATTTTTTGTTATAACCACAACCATGTCTTTGTATTTTGGAGGGCCCATGTTACCAATGGCTTCATTCGAAAAAGCATAACCTTCGGTTGGCATACCAAATGCATTTGAATCCATTTTTTGATTGTTGTTATCATCATGAAACATGCGGACTACATATTCACCAGGATCAAGGTTATTAAATGACAATGTGGCTTGGCCAGTTTTTGCAGTTAACATTGCACTGTCTTTTGGTATACCGTTTTTAAAATTTTCGGGGCCTTCAAAAATTTGTGCAAGTATTGTGCCATTATCATTATTGATATGATCGATGGTGACATGTAATTCTGCAGCATTTATATTTATGACAGCAGTAAGAAGAACCAAGCAAGTGAGAGTATAATATTTATTTTTCATGTGAATTCCTGTGTTTAGTTAAGAATCCTATGATAATTAATATTTTTAATGTAGTTGCTACTGTTACGTAAGAAGGTGCTTAAAATTCGCCAATATGATATCAAATATTAGAAATACCTTTTCACGAATCGTGAATTTAATTGAAATTTTGAAAATCAAATACAATTTTATGTCATTAAGTGCCCTGTCTTTACCCAAATTACAGTGTCTTCTTCAACAAAGGGTTTGTGTTGACTGTTATGTGGGCTGCGAATCCAAGTTCCTTTGGGATAAACGCCAAATTGATCTTGGAAGGTGCCTTGTAGTACGAATATCTCTTCACCACCGAAATGGTTGTGGGCATGAAACTGTTCATTTTTAGGCCATTTCACTAGAGCAGTATGTTCATGTACATGGCTGTGCAGCGGCATGACTTTTAAGCCGCCAATGCCATCGAGCCATGTTTGCGATTGGGTATTAATAACCAGTTGCTGCTTGTCATCTTGTTGAAATTGTGCCAACTTTACAAATAAAATACAGCCATCCTTGCTAAAAGGGCTATGAAATGTTCCATCAGGGTTGCGCAGGTATGTGCCTTTTGGATAATCACCATACTCATCAGAAAAGGTGCCCTCCAAAACAAATATTTCTTCGCCTTTTTTATGATAATGTTGATTAAACTTTGCCCCAGGCTTATATTTAACAATGCTAGTGGCATGGCCTGACTCTTGGTTTGCACGTGACAAAGGTTTTCTGAGTACATCAGGAGATGGACTGTTTTGCCAGTCCATCTCAGAAGTATTTAATTGGATTTTCTTACTGAAATCCATATTGAGATTAATTGCGTTTTTCATTATTATTTTCTTTAATTTCTTCCAGCCATTACACCACCATCAATGTCCCAAATTGCGCCAGTTACCCAGTTGGCTTCTTGTGACAATAAAAAAACAATGGTTTTAGCAACATCTTGTGAGGTACCTATTCTACCTATGGGATGAAAAGAATCAAAGCTTGATAAGGTTTTGTCAAAATCTTCCGGTTTGACAAAAGCATTGTAAATCGGTGTTTTTACCACCGCAGGTGACACGGCATTGACCCTGATATTGTCATCAGCTAGCTCCATTGCCATGTGTTGCGTTAATGCATGTAATCCAGCTTTTGCCATTGAGTAAGCAGATGAAGGCGTGGCTTTAATCGCTTGTTTTGCCCACATTGAGCCAATGTTGACGATGCTGCCAAATTGTTGTTTTTGCATTTTTATTGCTACTGTTTGTGAAATTTCAAAAATGGATTTATTTAAATTGAAATATTGATCATAATCATCAGTGCTGTGATCAACAAATGGTTTGGGAACAAATGTTCCTGCAGCATTAACCAAATAATCAAAGTTGTTTTTATTGATGAGATCTTTGATATGATTCACATCTTTAGTTTCATAAAGATTGGCTTATAAGGCTGTAACATTGCCAAGATTTTGTAATTCAGATAAAGCCGAGTCTAACTTAGTTTTATTGTTGGCGACAATTGTTACATCTATATTGTTAGTTAATAATATTTTTGCTGTATCAAAACCGATACCACTCGAGCCACCAATAATTAATGCCTGTGCTGATTGTTTAAATTTCATTTTTCTTGTCTTCCTGTTTGTTGTTTAAAGGTGCTATCATAGGGTTTTATTTCAGAGAGTAAAAGTAGGTACAATTGGGTTCGGTAGGTACTTATTGGTATTAATTTATGAAGTTAAACGATAAAATTTTTTCAAAAAAAGCAGCACCGACTAAGAGTGCACGCATGGTAGAGACTATTTTTGGCTGTAAATGGTCATTAACTGTCTATCATTTACTGGCCAATGACATTAAAAGACCTGGAGAAATGGTGCGCTCAGTTGAAGGGTTATCTACTAAAGTGCTCAATCAATGCTTAAAAAGAAACATCGATTTTGGTATTTTAAAAAAGATAAGTTACAGTGAAATCCCACCGAAAGTAGAATACGAAGTCACCGAATTTGGAGAGGAGTTCATCCAAGTGTTAGATAATATTAAGCAATTACAAGTTTCATTAGATTCAAAATTTGATGATTAATATTTTCAAAAAGTTATACCAACAAGAAGCACTTTAATATTTATGAGAATTACATGATTACAGTTTATAGCGATAAACACAGATTACACAGTGGTAGAGGTGAACTCAACGATGGCCAAATTATGCCCTGTTTTGAGAACCCAAATAGGGCCGATGCCATATTGGCACGAGTTAAATCTGAAGAATTAGGAGCGGTTATTGAACCGGTTGATTTTCCAATTGATGCGATACAAAGGGTTCATTCGCATGACTATTTAACTTTTTTAAAAAATGCCTGGGACGAGTGGGAACTACTGCATGGTGACATTGATGCATTTCCTTTGATCTGGCCTGTTCGAGGATTAAGACAAGTTTGTCCTGAGCATATCGATGGGAAAATATCCTATTATGCAATGGATGCAGGCACACCGATCACTTCTGGAACCTATCAAGCAGTGAAATCAACGGCAAAAGTTGCTTTAACAGCCCAAAAACTGATTGCTGATGGCGAACATTCTGCTTTTGCATTGTGCCGACCGCCGGGTCATCATGCCAGCAAAGATGTTTATGGTGGATACTGTTTTCTCAATAATGCTGCAATCGCAGCACAAGCTTTTATTGATCAAGGGTCCAAAAAAGTTGTGGTTTTAGACATTGATTATCACCACGGAAATGGCACACAAGATATTTTCTATGATCGAGATGATGTGATGTTTATTTCGATTCATGCTGATCCAATTATGGAGTTCCCTTACTTTCTTGGACATGCCGATGAAAAAGGCGCAGGTAAAGGCATGGGCTTCACTCACAATTTCCCACTGCCATTTGGTACAAAAAATAAAAAATGGTTTGAAGCTTTAAAAACAGCAATAGAATTGATTATTGATTATGCTCCTGATGCTGTTGTCATCTCATTGGGTGTGGATACTTTTGAAGGCGACCCTATCAGCGAATTTAAATTAAAAACCGATGACTATACTGTTATAGGTGAAAATTTAGCAAAATTAAAATTGCCAACTCTTTTTATTATGGAAGGTGGATATGATGTTGATGAAATAGGCATTAACACGGTAAATGTTTTATCTGGATTTGAAGGAGCTGAATGATTAAATCAATAATTACTATGCCAATCAATACCAGTCCTGGTATCAATAGATCATTGGTTTGGTCTGTGGGTTTATACATAATATTGGTGTTTAATTTCTTAGAGCCATTTGCCATTACAGTAAGGTCGTTTATCCCAGAATACCATTTGATGTTAAGTACCTATGGGATAATCTCTTCATTAGCAATGGCAATATTTGTTTATTTTATCCACCCTCAGGTCACTAAATATTGGTTAAAATCATCTAAAATCAATGCCATTGTCTGGTTTTTTATAGCAGCAATGTTTATCAGTTTGGTCAATTGGATTTATAGTGTTATTTTACATGACTTATTAAATGGTTGGCATAACATGTATGTTATGGATAAAAGGTTTATGGTTTTAATGCCGAAGTTTCTTATCTTATATGGATTATGGGCATTAATAGCATTGATAAATTTGTTTGTTATCAATCAATATAAGCCTGAAAATAGCACTGCTCATCTAGACCTTGAAGAAACCTTAACATTACACAGTGAAAACCAATCAGACAAACTCAAGGTGAGTTCTTTACAATTGGTGTGCTTTAAAACGTGTGACAATTACTTAGAGGTGTATTATTTAGATGAATTAAAAAAATTAAATAATCGCTTAATAAGATCTAGCATGAAAAAAATTGAACAACAGTTAAACGAAAACCAATTTTATCGTTGCCACCAATCATATTTGGTTAATTTAGCCTATGTCAAAGGCCTTAAAAAAAGTAAAAACAGTCACTTCTTAGAAATGGCTTACATGGATTTTGATGTCAACATTTCACGAAAGAACCTAAAGAAGGTAAAAACGTTTCTAATGGGTTAACCCAATCTACCTAAAATCCCACACAATCCCCCAAACCGATTGTTTTTAGTCATCTGAGAACTAATACTGTTGTATGTGATTTACAGTGTATCAGTATTTCACATACATATTAAATTTAAAACAATGAGGCGATATTTTGATGAAACTTAGATTAAAAACAACATTTATGATTGCAATAATTGCAGCATTGGTCAGTCCAATGATGACTGTTTACGCACAACCACAATATGCCAGCGGTAATTCTCGTGATGTGATAGAAAAGATGATAAAAGCCCACGGCGGTATAGAAAAATGGCGTTCAGTTCCAGCCATCAGTTTTGATGCCATAATGCACAATAATTACCATGATAAAAATGAATTGGCTTGGTGGGTTGCCAGAGAAAGCATTGATCAAAAAACCAGGCAAGTTTATCAAGATTGGTATTTAAATGATGCACAAATTGGTTATGATGGTAACAATGTGTGGTCCAATAACTGGAAAAAAACTAACCCACCCACGGCCATGCTTTATTTCTTTTACTATTTCATCAACCTGCCGTGGATTACTCAGGATGATGGTGTCATATTATCTGAAGTGAGTCAATTTGAATGGCCGGGCCATGGTGGTAAAACCTGTCTCTTATACACATCTGACGCTGCCGACGATCTA
>CAJXVJ010000071.1 GCA_913061105.1 uncultured Alcanivoracaceae bacterium
CTACACAGAGTAGATCGTCGGCAGCGTCAGATGTGTATAAGAGACAGGTGTAGACAGATAATATTGTGTTAAATTGCAAAATAATTATGAAATATTCAATTATTATAAGTCCAAATCATAAAAACTCAAATGCAGTTGATCATGCAATGCGTTTTATTGGTTCAATTTTAAAACAAGATGCATCCATTGTTTCAGTATTTTTTTATGGTTATGCCGTTGAAAATGCATTTGTTTTTGATTCTCAATGGCAAAAAATATCAGAACAAGATGTATTATTATATGCTTGTTCAAATATTGCAGACAACTATTTAAATCAACAAAAAAAGGTTGCAGAATACATTGACTTGGTAGGATTAGGTCAATGGATGGAATCTGTTTATGACGCCAATAAAAGTATAGAGTTCAGATGAAAGCAGTTGCATTAATTACTGAAAAAAAGAATACCGATAGCGCACAATGGCAATTTGACAAAGTGATGTCTGCGATCGCTTATGATGTTGATTTATCTGTGGTATTTATGCCCAATGCAATCGATCAACTTTTTCATATAAAAGCCTGGAATAGTTTAGAATTATATGGTGTGAAAGATATCTATACCTTTACAACTGTAGACTCACCTGAAATTCAGTCACACATTCCAACTCGAATGATTGATGCCAAACAACTTAGTCATATGATTAATCATGCTGATATCATCCTGTGATTTTTGAAACATTACACCTTTGCAATATTAATGATACTGAAATTGATTCAGTAGACATAGACTTTTATCTAAAACTAGTAGAAAATAATGATGGTGTGGTTTTCTATTCCAAAGTATTAAACCCTGCACAATTTAATCAACTAAACGATAAAATGACAACAAACCGAGTGTATTTTGTCGTTGATGATAATATTCACAATTTGAAAACCATTGGCTATGATGAATGGTTAGAATTGGTTAATAAATACAAAAAGACATTTACATGGAAATAACTCAATTAGATCTAGATGATAATGGCCACATGAAGGATTACAGTCTGTGGAATAAGGAGATTGCAACATTGTTGGCTGAAAATGATGGTTTTATCCTAAGTAAAGATCATTGGCTGATAATTGCATTGGTTAGGGATATTTATTTACAAACTGAAACCACTCCACCGATGCGGTTATTAATTAAAGCGATTAAACTTAACCTGAGTGAAGAAATGGCCAACTCCAGATTTCTTTATCGACTTTTTCCTGATGGTCCTGTTCGACTCTCAAGCAAATATGCTGGTCTTCCTAAGCCCAAACATTGTATGTAAGTGAAATATAAATTTTAAAATTAGATGTACTTAGATAATTTATTTACTGGCAGTGCTGGATTAACCAAATATCCTTGAAATTTATTACATCCGCGTTTTTTTAAAAATTCAAATTGATCTTCTGTTTCAACACCTTCAACAATTAACTCTAAATCCAATTGTTTTGCCATTAATATAATGGTTTCTATTAAGCTATCTGAATTTTTTTCTTTGCCTATATCAGCCACAAATGATTTGTCTAATTTAAGAATATCAATGGGCATTTGATTGAGATAGTTCAGAGAAGAATAACCAGTACCAAAATCATCAATGGCAATTTTAAAACCCATTTCACTGAGCTTATTTAATTTAATCAGTGCTGCCTCAAAATCACCAATACCAATGGTTTCTGTTAACTCAAGGGTAATTAATTGACTGTCAATATTGTATTTCTCAATAGCGGCTGTCAATACATCAATAATTTGTGTATTAATAAATTGAAATAGACTAATGTTAATTGAAATTTCTACCGATTTATCATCAGAAGACTTCCAAACAGCCACTTGCTCAATAACTGAATCAATAATCCACTCACTGAGTTCATTGATAAATCCAGTTTCTTCTGCAATGTGTATAAATGATTCTGGTGTTAATAATCCTTCTTCGGGATGATTCCATCTGATTAATGATTCAAATTTCAGGATGTTTCTATCCTGATCAAAAATGGGTTGGTAATACATCTGAAACTCACGCCGTATTAATGCTATTTTAAGTGATTTTTCAATAGTTAATTTTTTGTTTGCCAGAACTTGCATCTCATTTTGAAAAAAACTTATGGTGTTCTTCCCTTTCTCTTTTGAAGAGTACATCGCAATATCTGCTTGCTGAATAATTTCATCAGCCTTTTCAGAATTATGTGGGAATAGACTAATTCCTGTACTAAAAGTTGTGAAAAAATTATGCCCATCAATATTAAATGGCTCTTTAATCATGGCTTGTATTTTTTTGGCAATATTTAGAGCGTGCTTTTGAATGTCTTTTAATGATTGATGTTGCTTATTAATTAGGATAACAAATTCATCGCCTCCAAACCGAGATGAAACATCATTTTTAGACAATGCTTTTTGTAAACGTTGGCTTATTTGAATCAATAATTTATCACCAAAGTAATGTCCCATAGAGTCATTAAGTACTTTAAACCTATCTAAATCAAGAAATAAAATGGCACCATTCTTATCAGAACTCTTAGCTTTGATTATAGCTTTGTTTAATCTTTTCCTAAAACTAACCCGGTTTGGCAATTCTGTTAATGAATCATAGTATGCCAGTTGACTAATTTCCTGCTCTTTTAACTGGTCTTTTGTTATATCAATTTTAAGGCCTATGACTTCAACTTTACCGTTTATTAACCTTGTAGTAATGAAATCCTTAAACCAAATGTATTCACCATTTTTTGCTACAGCACGGTATTTTAGTGAAAAACGTTTTTTAGATTCAATTCCTTTGTAATAGTCTCTAAGTGTTTTTGATCGATCGTTAGGGTGAATAATTTTGTTCCAAACCAAATCCAAATTTAATATCTCTTTTTTCTTGTAACCTAGTATATTAATCGCCTCATTACTTACAAATTCTAATAATTTTTCACCTCTAACGTGTTTCCAAAAAATAACTGGTTGAATTTCGATGAGTTGCTTGTATCGTTTTTCGCTTTGTTGCAATATTTCATTGAGTGTTTTAATCTCATCGGTTCTTTTTATTACAGTGTTTTTAATGATGATTTGTGAGCCTGTAATGACCAATAAACCAGCTCCCATTAAAGCAATAAAGACAAAACCAATAGATGTTAGCCACCAGATAAGCCATGATGCATTATTGACATAAAATACAGAAGTTGGATAGGCAACTATTTTCCATGTATGTTTAGCAAAATAATATTCTTTTGATTTTTTCCACAATAAATATTTTGAGAAATCATAGCTGGATTCATAAACTAACTTTTCTTTGATATCAGAAACTGAATAGACAATAAAATGAACATCTTGTAATTTATTTTTTGATAAAACTTCAGTTAAATCATTGCTATAAATATTATTAACTTCGTCTACTGATTGAGTGTCAGTCAATTTTACATTAATCAGGTTTTTCCGCTTAAACTTATCAATAACTGAGTTGTTTAATATTTCAATTTTATGGTCTAAACTTTCAATAATCCTATCCAGTTCAAGTTGCTTGATCTTATTCGAGACAACAACCAATAAAAACGTTGTAATCACTACAGGTAATGCTGTTTTTAATAATCTATGGCTCCAAATATTCCTGGGCTTTTTAAAAATCAAAAACATCAATGGTAAAACAATACATATACCAACTACGTCACCAAACCACCAAGTAAAGAAATTAATTATCCAAGAATCATACGAAAATAAGTTATTATTGTACAAGGTTAAAGTAGCGATAAAAGATGATATAAATGTTGGAATTAGACCAGCGAATACTAACAATTTAGTAACCGATTGTATGGTCAAATAATTATTGGTTTTGCCTAAATGATGGTTAACTAAATAAGTACCTAATGTGCTTCTTAGAATGGTTGCAAACAATAAAGCACCATATGTCATAATAAGAGATGTGTAATCATCAAAAGCATCTCTGTTATAGAACTGTATATAGGTTAAGACTTCCCCCAATACTATCGCTGGAATATAACGGTAACCCCACAATATGAGTACACCTATTCCTATCCCAGCTGTTGGCCATATTGGTGCTGCAAATGTGGGAGGTAATATAAAGGGTTTGGTGAATATAACTGAAACATAATAAAGGCCAGCTATGATAAAACTGTAAAAAAGATAAAGTAATATTTTTTTACTATTCAATTTTTATTGTATTCCAACTTTTCAAAACAAATTTATCTATTTGTTTTTCCCCTCCTCTATAACTTATCATGATTTGAGTGATTTTGCTATCACCTAATCCAATAATTTGACCAATTTGGACTTGTGATAAGTAACTTTTGGTGGGTGAATAATTAAATACTTGTGTGCCTTTTTCTGAAACTAACGTAATTTTTGCCCCAATAATGGCTTTATTTGACTTTAATTTTATGCCAATCCAATTGTTTTTCTGTTGATTTGTGTTTTGCTTAGGGCCTTGATTTATAAATAATTTCGCTTTCTGTGCCACTTGAGTGACAACAACATCATAATCCCCATCATTATCGATATCTGCATAAGCAGCCGCCCTTCCAACCATATCTAACCCGGTAAGATCACCAGTATTCTCAATAGGAACATAGGTACGCTCACAATCATTACCACAGTTCCAGAACAGTTGGCTTTTTTGAGCATAGTTTTGTACGGCTTGAACTTTATTAATGTCATTTTCAACATGACCATTGGTTTGGAACAAGTCTAATCTTCCATCTAAATCATAATCAAAAAAGAACAGCCCAAAACTCAATGCCAATCGGCTTTGTGGTCCAATACCTGTAATGACTGACTCATCAGTAAAAAAACCCATATTGGCACGGTTCACATAAAAGGATGTCATTTCATTGGCAAAATTACCAACAGATACTGCCATGTCATTGTTGTTTTTATAAAAAGCGGTATCGACTCCCATCGCTCCTGTGGCTTTTCCACTGTCATTATAAGCCAAGCCTACTTCGGAGCCTTGTTCTAAAAATGTTTTGTCTTTTTGGTTAACAAACACAAAGTTTTTAGTGGTATCATTTGCTATAATAATGTCCTGCCAACCATCAGAATTTATGTCTGAAAATACCAATGCCAATGACTTTCCTTCGAATTTCCCAGTTGCAGAATTTTTAACTTTAATGCCTGATAAGTCGGTTACATCAACAAATAGATTCTCACTTTGACCTAGCTGATTTTCAAACAAGCAATTGTGCGTTCCAGGAAAGTTACTAGGTGGACCATATGCACGGCCAATCCCATCAATCTTATAATCGGCTGACAAATCTAATTCCTTTGACCACTGAACATAATTCAATACCATTAAATCCAAGTCGCCATCATTGTCATAATCAAAAAATCCACTGCTGGTGCTCCAACCATCTTCAGTACAATCTAACAATGCAGGGCTTTTTTTAAATCCTTGTCCTGATTGATTAACATACAAATGATTCTTGCCAACAGCAGCAATAAAAATATCATCGAACCCATCATTATTGACATCACCAATGGCGACACCTGTGCCATAAAATTGATCAGCGATTCCCATTTTTTTACTGACATCAGTAAACTGACCTTCACCATTATTTTCATAAAGCGTTTGCTGTGATATTTTTGCTTCATTCCATTGCCAATGACTGCCATTGACAAACAATAAATCTTGATCTCCATCATTATCATAATCAATAAATGCCACACCAGAACCCATGGTTTCTGGTAACATCCGTTCACCGGTTGCGCCATTTTCATGAATAAAATTAATGCCCCTTTGCGCAGCTTGTTCCATAAATAGTACTTCTGGTGGATCAAATTGTTTTTTTAATTTAACAGGTGCTTGAAAAGTTTGTTCTTCAACCTGCTTTATATCATCTGTTCTGTTCATTAAATATATGACAACCAACACAACCACTGCAAGAATCGCTATTACAACCAGGGATTTTTTAAAAAAATCACCAATGACTTGGTCATTACCATTATTTTTATTTTGTTTTGACATGCATTTACTCTTGGTTGATGCTGTTGTTTTTAATAAACTGATTAACTGGCATCAGGTTTTCTATTTTATCAAGCTTGTATATTGCTATGGCTTCTGCCGCATGATCAGCAGCTTCATTTTTAGCCCTGGCAATTGCTATAACAGAATCTTTTGAATTGTCATCAGTTTTGTATTTATTGTGTAAGACTTTGTGTTGATTGTACATCTCGGTATCACCCATTGCAGCGTATACTTGAGACAGTGCAAAGTGGGCATCAGCCCATTCTGGATTTAATACCAAGACATCATTAAACAAATCCAATGCTTTTTGTTGATACTTTTGTTGCTCTGAATTTTGCAACATTTTACTCCTTTGAAATAATGTCTGCGCATACATTGTGACAAATTTATAGTCTTTTGAAAAATCAAAATTGGCGTCTTGAGCATTCTTAAACTCAGTGTTATATACCCTTGAAAAATTCTGTAATGCTTTCTCAAGAAACCCATTTTGTAAATCAATGACACCAGCAAAGTAAGCCAATTGCCACGTGTATCTGAATTCTTTGTTTTGTGAAGCTTGGTATAATGATTCTTGCGCCTCTTCCAATCGTCCTTGTTGAATATAGGCACGTGTCAGATTAATCCAACCTTCCGCTCTTCCTAATTTAGCTACTTGCATAAAAGCATCTTCAGCTTGTTTAAAAGATTTTGATCGCAATAAACCTATGCCATAGTCATTCCAACGTTTCCAGTCTTGCTTATCAGAAAGAATTGACTCAGTTTGTGTTTCAGCATTAACAAAAATCATTTGACTGTCTGTTGCTAAGGTAACTATGGGTAAATCATTCATTCTGCTACTGTCTTCACTGAATAATCTGTAATAATTTGTATCAAATTTTCTATACAATACTTTGGCATCAATGGTTATTTCACCGCTTAATTCATCAGGCAAATCCAACTCATAATGAACCACTGCTCCAGCACCTGGTGGGATACTGTGATTATATAATGCTGTAAACACATCTTCCACATTCCGTCTGTCAATGCGATTTCCTTGGTTGTCTAACACATAGGCATTAACAAAGTATGACCAATCATCTACAATGCCTTCTTCATCCATCCCACCACTCATGGCAATGAGGTCGCCATTATGGTAAACATTGAGTTCCACCCATACTTGATTTGAATCTCCTGTGCCTTCTGTAAATGCATGGCCCAGTTTTACTGTTTTTATAACTGATTCAATTAAATATTTCTTGCCTGAACTGATTTCAACACGGTTATCGTTTAAAGGTGCAATCATCTCCCCATCAATATCACCGTCATTTCTAATTCCAAATATATCAATGCTTAATGACCCTTGTAACATGGCATTGTTGGGATCAGGTTTTAAATTATTTAAATACCTAATGCCTGAATTTGCAGATTCAAAGAAATGGCTGTGTACCTGCGAGTTTCCAGTCAATGATTCAGTTATGGCACCAAAATCATCAGAATTTTGCAATGGCATATGACAATCAGCGCATTTTTCTTTTGCTTTGGGCGGATAGTAGAAACTGGCTACAGCATGTCCTGAAACACCTGATAAGAAGAAGGAGTCATAATGATTTTGACCTCTTAACCATTTGTAATGGTTAAATGATTCAGGTATAGATACTTTATGGCAGACACTGCAAAATTCAGGAGTTTTATGCAATGGTTTTAAATATGAAGCTTTGTGGAAATCAGGTTTGGCTTTGACCAAAGTCTGATTGACCCATTGTAAAAATGGCAACTCACTGTCAGTAAATGGATACTGTTCTGGAATAGTTAATGTATATGAACCATTGCCTTTTATTGAATTGATATCTGATATGGCATGACAGGCAGTACAAGTAATGCCTGCTTGACCAATTTCTGTACCGACAAAATTAATGTCTTTATCAAATTCACCACTAAACATCACAACCGGATCATGACACACGCCACAAAACCTAGATTCTTTGTGATTGCCATCGCGTTTGTTAAGAAATTCACGGGTATTATTTACTGCAAATGAATAGGATTGATTATTGAAACTAGAAACTTTATGGACACTGTTCATCCAGCCATCGTGCACATCTTGATGACAATCTTTACAGTATTGATTGTTGTCCAGATCTTTAGCCGGAATGTGTTTGTTGGTGCTGGTTTGCGCGAATGATGGCGCAAACAAAGGATTCATTTCTTCGTGCTTAATGGCTTTTGGGAAAAACGTATCTTGCTGCACCCAAACCATAAACACCATTACAACCAGTGTGGCCATAAAAGTCAATTTACTGGCTTTCCAACCTAACTTGTTTCCTGCTAGGCGGTGCATAACAAATAACCAGATAGCCATAAAGGGTAACACTACGTGTATCCAATATGTAATCTGTCGGGCTTGAATATTTTTTATTTCTAGATAGGGAATCCCGCGTGTCAATAATAAACCAGATACTAATAATAGTATTGAAAAGAAAAACAAAGCATAACCCACTTTTATGGCTCGCCTATTTCTGCGGTGTTTGGTGTTGCCCATATGGATGAAACCATAAATAACAAATGGCACGATTAACAATATTCCCAAGATCAAATGTAACAAGAACATAAATAAATAGGTTTGATCTTGTAAAGTCTTATTCGTTAACCACTCAATATATGTAATGGCTGACAGATAAACTGAATTAATCACCAATAGCGCAAATAGAAAAAAGACAATATATAAAACGGCTTTTAATTTTGGACCAACGGCTTTTTTCCTTTTATATGGGGAAGTAATCATTGGTTATTTTCCAGCTTTAAATCGGTTGTTGTATTTTAGGTTTAAGGCTTTGGCTTTATTACTCACCACTCCGGTATATGGCATGGGGTTTAGTGTTTCGCCACCTTTGGTTAAAATATCCATGTCTTTGGCCCAACCCTTAAATTTTAATATGTAATACCTGTCGAAACCACCCTGTAATTTAGGTAAATCATCTATAAACTGTAATTCAATGCCTTCACCGGCACCAATAATTGCCAATGCATTGTCGGCTTTGTTTACCAGTTCAGTTACGTCCCCTAATTGTGTATATGCCCCTTCCATATAACGGGTATCCCAAAATGGTTGAATATCGCTAAAATCATAGTCTGGAACACGTTGACTATTGTCTTCACGCTTGGGAAAGCCCACTTGTTTAAGGTTGGCAGTTTTTAATTTTAAATTGTATTCACTTATAGAATTTGGTTGGCCTTTTTTAATGAGTGCTAATTGATCAAAGTATACTTCCATATTGGTCTTAATTCTTAAAAAACGCGTTTCTTCTGGCAAAGAAATCGGTACACTGGCAGCACGCGGCATTCCAGCTGGGTATCCAAATTCAGTCAACAAGGGCTTCCATTCTCCATTGATTTTATATTCAAGTGTTGGTGCTTGTGCCACAATTCCTGCTTGCCAAGCTGCAAACATGGTTTGTGAATAACCATATTCGACCCAACCATTCATTATAAAATGGAAATCACCTATCATTTCTTCTTCAAATTCCATTGTTATGACTTGTTCATCTACTAATCCCAAAAATCTCTTGTCTTGATTGATAATGTCTATCGCTATTTTATCTGTCGATAACGCCTGATGCGTGACATCTTCATCCAGTTTGTTTAATACCAGACTGGGTGATATTAATGATTGATAATAGAGAATATCTCCTGTGACAACTGGTTCTGATATTTGCATTCTTTCATCAATTGTTAGTGACCATTGATTAGGGACATCTACTACTTTAATTTGCATTTCATCCAAATAAGCTGACTCTTCCATGGGCTCGGTAAACTGTATTCTGAATACCCCATTATCTGCACTGATTTGATTGCTATTTAGAAGATAGTTTTCCCATGGTCTGGGTTGTCCATATTCATGTCGGCCAATGGCAAAACCAATACCGCCAACTCCCAATACATCACTGATAAATTCATATTCACCATTGTTCCATGCAAAAACAACGGGACAACTTGAGAGTTGCCTTTGGGTTTCAGTAATACTGTGTAACTGATTGGTTTGTAATCCTAATTCAGTCTGATAAACACCATCTGACCAATCAAGACCGATAAAATCAATGTTATCATGATCTCCAGCTGCAAGGCTGATGGCTTGATAATCTTGGTCATATCCTGATAAATTTTGAAAGCTTTGTCCAACTGAGTAAAATCCACGGTTATGCAAAGTAAGGCTAGTACCAATACCTGAAATATTAGATCTAACTGAATTGGCATCATCTTCCTTGCCCGACAAATGCAATAATACATAAGCCAGCCTATTTTTACTGGCTGCTACGTGGTGCAATTTCTGGTTGGATAAAAACAACAATTCCGGCCCATTTGTTGTGTGCATAACCTTAACAGAAGTTATGTTATTGACAATAATTTGCTCCAAAATTTTTCCTTGACTGTCAGTTAATTTCAGTCCTTTCGAATCCTTTATTAAAAATTCATGTATGCCGTTACCATTACTGTCTATTGATATAAGGGTTGTTGATTCTTGGCCAATAATAGTTTGGACTTGATTAATCTTATTATCTTCCAATTCAAAAACACCGATATTATTATTTTCAAATAATAGATTCATCTCGGGTCGGCCATTGATGTCATTATCTACCAAAGAAAAACTGTTTATATTATTATCAAAAACTGCGCTATTAACCAATTGGTAGTCCCACATTCGATCATTAATCAACAAGCTTAATTTATCAACTCCTACCAATACAATATCAGCATCTCTGTCACTGTCTAAGTCACCAATAAAAATACTTTTATAACCTTTATCAGAAGTTAATGTGGTGCTCTTAGATAAAGGAGTAAATGTATTGTTTAAATTGTTATTCCAAATTTCAAATATGCCAGCTTCATTTAATAACAGTATATCTAAATCTCCATCGTGATCAGTATCGGATAATCTGACCGCACTGGATGACAATTGATTAAAACCAAACTCATCCATATTTATGCTTTCAAAACCTGTAGCATTCTGTAAATATAATTGATCATTAGCTCCAGTAATGTAAGCATCTATTAGTCCATCATTGTTGATGTCTCCCCATGCCACATGGTGATCACCATCACCCAATGTTAGGGTGAATTTATCAATCGTTTGAGGTGTACTTAGAAAATCTTGATAAATTTTCAATTGATTGTTCTCAATAACATACAATTGCGAATTAAGGGTTTGTTGCATATTGACCAAACCAAAGTTCTGAATGTCTGTCTCAAAACTATCCAAAACAATTGGGGGCATAAAAAATGGAGCTTGTGGCTTTTGTTTCGCCACTGATAAAATGTCATTTGTTGAATAGGCTTGAGCTATGGCTTTGGGCCCCATTCTTGTGTATTTAATTTCTGCTAATTTTGCTCTTGGGTTTGATTCCATTCTTTGGTAAGTATTTAGCATTTCTTTTGCCAAGTCACTATTTTGTAATCTTTGGGCTGCCATAAACCCACCATAATAAGCACTGCGTAAATAACTGTCTGCTTGTATGGCTTTTTGATAGAGTTGTAAAGCCGTATCGATGTTACCATTTTGTAATTCGCATTGGCCAGAGAAATACATGGCATAAGCATCCGTATTATCTTTTGAAATAATGGTATTAAAATGTGGTAATGCTTGCTCACATAACCCTTGGTTAAATTTTAAGATACCAACAATATAATGTGCAACCAAATTTTCATCATTTGTTATTGACATTGACTCTGCCATTTTCAACGCCTTCTCTTCATCACCTGGTTTTTGTCTATTCAATAAAGCAATGGCAAGATTTTGCTGTGCCAAATCCCAGTCAGGATTTATTTTAATAAGGTTTTCAAAAGTTTCGGCTGCTTGAGAATAATTAAAATAACCCATTTCACCAACACCCTTATTATTCAGGCTTTTGGATTCTTCTGATATCGTGATTTTTTCAATTTTAATGGGTTCTTCAGGTGAAGGCTTATCACATGAGGTCAACAGGATGATTCCGATTATGGCGATGAGATGTTGTATTAAATAACTATTATTTTTTTTTGGCATTTTCTATTCGAGTTTTCAATGTATTAATTGTAGGTATATCAGAATCAGTCTCTAAACGTTTTTGATGGTGATATGTATAGGCATTTTTTCGATAATGGGCCAATGTATCATGACCTTGTCTCCTTTTTTTCTCTTGCCTGATGGCTGATAAGTCTATTGGTGCCACGACTATTTTTTCACCTGAATTCTCACCCGCACTGGCTAAAATTCTTCCATCAAAATCAACTATCATTGAACCACCTGGCCAACTAAAGGGCGGGTAATTTTTAAAACTGGCACCTTGATTTGCTGCTACGACATAGACCATGTTTTCCAAAGCCCTGGTTCTGTTGACCAGACTCCACCATTCCATTGGTGATGTAGAGCCCCATGGATCCATATAAGCAGACACCCTATTGATGATTTCTGCTCCTTGTGATGCGATCTCACGTATACACTCAGGAAACAACCAATCATAGCAAATAGCAACACCTATTTTCCCAATTTCAGTATCAACCACAGGAAACAATGGCTGATCATAATCATCTAGATCTACTGGAGAGGTATGAACTTCCCATGGTATCCAAGTATTCACCTTGCGGTATTTTGATAATATGCCTTCAGGACCAATTAATAATGTCGTATTAAAGACATGTCCAGGATATTTTTTGTCTTTTTCTAAAAAACTGGCTGTTTGAATAAATATCTCATACTTTTTACACAAATCGTGGTATTTAACGGTGTGTTTATTGGGTATTTCTATGGCCAATTTATCATGAATGTCTTTGGCTTCTGAATAGATAGGCACTTGGTGTCCAAATTCTGGCAAAACAAATAACCGGACATCAAAAAAAGGCTCATATCCCAAAACTGTTTGTTCAATCATTTGACACATTGATTGGCAACGATGGCCAATTTCCTTACGTGATTTTGGGGCTGGAAAATTTGTTTGAATGGTAGCTGCGTAGTATCTCATATATGGTTTTGACCAATATTTAGCAAATTTTAGAGGTAAATGATTTTAGATTTTTCGATACTTTATCAAAAACAAACAGCTATCTTGGATGATATATTAGTAAAACGATGATTTTATCATCAGAAAGTATCAATGTGGTAGATAATTTTATTAAAGTTTTAAATTGAAGCTATCCTGAATAAGTTATATATGCAAAAAATTATAATATTTTAAAACACATATCCCCATAGATTATATTATTTCTATATTTTCAAACGAGAATAAATATGTTTTAGATAATAATTACATCATCAAATTACAGCTTAAATAGAATCCTAAATGATTTAAATTGGTTTTCATTTATTCCATAATTGATAGGTGGATCAAATTTCCATTGTTTGACAGCACTAATTGCAGATTTATGAAATGTTCTTGCATTCCTATATGAATCAGCAACTATAGCATTAACAACATCTCCATTCGGATTAATTTCAACATCTACCTCAACCCAACCTTCTTCATTAGAACGCGCAGCTCTTGAGGGGTATCTGGGCAGTGCATCATTGACTTTATACCAATTATAAGGGGTGGCTTCTTGGTTTGAATTTGCTTCCAATTGTTCGGTTGGAGTTTCATTTGTCACTACAGAGTCTTCTGGTTTGTCTTGATCATTTGCCAATTGTTCTGCGGTGGCTTGGTCTTTTGCTAATTGTTCGGCCGCGGCTTGATCTCTTGCCAATTGTTCGGCTGCGGCTTGGTCTTTTAACAATTGTTCGGCTGCGGCTTGGTCTCTTGCTAATTGTTCGGCTGCGGCTTGGTCTTTTACCAATTGTTCGGCTGCGGCTTGGTCTTTTGCCAATTGTTCGGCTGCGGCTTGATCTTTTGCCAATTGTTCGGCTGCGGCTTGATCTTTTGCCAATTGTTCGGCTGCTGCTTGATCTTTTGCCAATTGTTCGGCTGCTGCTTGGTCTTCGGCTAATTGATCTAATGAGGCCTGATCAACTTCATCATTTGAGTTTTCTTCTAGATCGATTGGGAAATCTTGAACTTCACTGTCATCATCTGAATCATTAAATACATCTCTTCGATCCAAACCTTCAATCTCTAAATCAATATCAGTGTCAAGATCAGAATTCACGTCCATTTCTGGAGCATCTAGCATTTCTGGCATTTCTTCAGACCATGACGGTTTAGTTGTTTCATTTTCTTTGTCTTGAGCATATGTTTCACTCAAAGAAAACATTAAGGCAATTATTAATATAAATCTCATTATTATTCCAAATTTGGGGGAAATCAAAAATTGGGTTAAATTTGTTCTAGGCCTGTCTCTTATACACATCTCCGAGCCCACGAGACAGGCAGAAATCTC
>CAJXVJ010000072.1 GCA_913061105.1 uncultured Alcanivoracaceae bacterium
CTCGTGGGCTCGGAGATGTGTATAAGAGACAGGTATTGATATTCGCACGATTCAAGAGTTGTTAGGCCATAAACGTCTAGAAACAACAATGATTTATACCCATGTCGTTAAGGAATTAAGTCATCAAAACCGATTTAGTCCTTTGGATTTTTTGTAAGATCTAGATAGATTGACTAAGTCTGGCTAAACTTTAAGAGTAATCTGTGTACGAACCTATACATCAAATGGTTTTTATTTGCATATTTTAAGTTTATGTTGAGAATTTTTTAATCTAAGCCTTATAATACACGACTTATTTTACAAAACAAACAGAGTAGAGAGATGAAAGATCAAGATTCCATATTTTTCAAAAACTTTTCAATCATGCTAATTGCATTAATTGCACTCACAATTATATTAATAGTTGTCGGTAAAATGGCCCATGAGAGCATTCTTGGAAGAGATGTTATGGCTGAAGACAGAAGCGCAGTAGCTGAATCAATTCAGGCTGTTTCTCAAGTCAACACGGGAGGTGCAATGGTTGTTGAAGAAAAAGCAGAAGTTGCAGTGGCATTCGATGGATCTACAGACGCTGAAATGATTTATCAAAATGTTTGTTCTGCCTGTCACACCAATGGAATTGGTGGTGCTCCTAAGTTAGAAGCTGCCGCTTGGTCAGAAAGAATGGAAAAAGGCATGGATGGCATGATCAAAAATGCAATCAATGGATACCAAGGGACTTTAGGTTATATGCCTGCAAAAGGTGGTCGTATGGATTTATCAGACGAACAAGTTAAAGTGACTGTTGAGTTTATGACAAGTAATTTATAACAAACCATAAATATAGAATATTAAATAGCACATCATTGATGTGCTTTTTTCATTGTCAATCCTATTAAATTAAAACACACCATTAAAACAAACGTTTGAAGCAATTTCTTAATATAGTCAAAAAATGGAGTTTCTATAGACTTTTGCGTATTTTTTAGGCACAATCAACTCTTTTAGTAGCAAGATAGCGTCAGTTACAAGGTGAAAATAATCAATATTACAGTATTAAATGGTCCAAACCTCAATCTATTAGGCCTCAGAGAACCTGAAATTTATGGTTCTACAGGATTAAATGAAATTGAAGCGAAAATGAATGACCTTTTAATTGAAAATAACCTTGAGAAAAAATTAACTATTGATTTTTTTCAATCTAACCGAGAGTATGAATTGGTTGATAAAATTCAAGACTTAATGAATAAAAGAAACCAATGGATTATTATCAATCCTGCTGCTTTTACACACACAAGTGTTGCCATACGAGATGCATTGTTGGCAACGAAAATACCCTTTATCGAAGTTCATTTGTCAAATGTGCATGCCCGAGAAGACTTTAGGAAAAAAAGTTGGTTCTCAGATATTGCCCAAGGCACAATTACTGGATTGGGTGCTAACGGTTATCAATTTGCATTAGAACACATTATTGAAAACACACAAAATTAATTAACAATAGACATACTAACGGGGACACCGAGTGGATATTAGAAAAATAAAAAAACTCATTGAGTTATTAGAGAACTCTTCATTAACTGAAATGGAAATTCATGAAGGTGAAGAATCAGTCAAACTTTCAAGACACAATCAAACTGTAGTTGCTGCACCTCATACAGCTCCAATTGCTGCACCTGTTGCTGCTGCTTCTGCTGCACCTGTTGCCGCAATTGAAAACAGTGCTCCTGCTGTTGTCACGCATGATGGAAATAATCAACGCAGTCCGATGGTTGGAACGTTTTATACAGCCTCATCACCTGATGCTGAACCTTTTGTCAAGGTGGGTCAAAAAGTAAAAGTCGGTGATACTTTATGCGTCGTAGAAGCGATGAAAATGTTTAATCAAATCGAATCTGAATTTGAAGGCACGGTGACCAAAATCCTTGTTGAAAATGGTCAACCGATTGAGTTTGATGAACCTTTGTTCGTAATCAGTTAGGTAAAGGAATATGTTTACTAAAATCGTTATTGCTAACAGGGGTGAGATTGCCCTAAGAATTTTACGTGCTTGTCATACCATGGGTATCAAAACAGTGGCTGTGCATTCTACAGCAGATAGGACTCAAAAACATGTGGGTATGGCTGATGAATCTGTCTGTATTGGGCCACCATCATCATTAGAAAGTTATTTAGATATTCCAAAAATTATTGCAGCTGCAGAAGTAACCGATGCTGAGGCCATTCATCCTGGTTATGGATTTTTAGCTGAAAATGCAGATTTTGCTGAAAGAGTTGAACAATCGGGTTTTACTTTTATTGGCCCCCGAGCGGATACCATCCGATTAATGGGTGATAAAGTAGCAGCCATTAATGCCATGGTAGCATCTGGTGTTCCCTGTGTGCCTGGATCGGGTGGGCCATTAGATGATGATGTTGAGAAAAATTTATCAATTGCTAAAAAAATTGGTTATCCCATCATTATTAAAGCCGCTTCAGGCGGTGGAGGTAGGGGCATGCGTGTTGTGCACACTGATGCCGCATTAAATAATGCCATCAAAATGACACAAACCGAAGCTGCTGCTGCCTTTGGTGATGGCACTGTTTATATGGAGAAATACCTTCAGAACCCAAGACACATTGAAATTCAGGTATTATCAGACAAACACGGCAATGCCATACATTTAGGTGAACGTGATTGTTCCATGCAACGTCGTCATCAAAAAGTGGTCGAAGAAGCCCCAGCCCCTGGAATCACACAAGAGCAACGCGATGCCATTGGATCAGTTTGTGTGGATGCATGTAAGCGTATTAAATATGAAGGTGCTGGAACATTTGAATTCTTATTTGACGATGGTGAGTTTTATTTCATTGAAATGAACACCCGTATCCAAGTGGAGCATCCTGTGACAGAAGCCATAACTGGCGTCGACTTAATCAAACAGCAATTGCTCATTGCTGCTGGTGAAAAACTTCAGATTAAGCAAAGTGACATCAACCTAGTTGGGCATGCAATAGAGTGTCGAATTAATGCTGAGGATTCAAAAACTTTTATGCCATCTCCTGGAACAATCAACATATTCCATGCACCAGGTGGACCAGGAGTCAGAGTTGACTCTCATGTTTATGATGGTTACAAAGTCCCACCAAATTATGATTCAATGATTGGTAAAATCATCGTTCGTGGCGAAGACAGAAACACCACCATTAAACGCATGCGTTTGGCATTGGCCGAAACTGTGGTCTCAGGAATTAAAACCAATATCGCTTTACAGCAAATGATTATGCAGGACCAGGGATTTGTTGCGGGCGGCAAAAATATTCATTACCTAGAAAAACGTTTAGAAAAGGATAAATAGTGTCAACAAAGCAAGACATTAATACTCCAGAATATGAATATTTTGAAGTAGATATTCCCTGCCAATCAACTGAAGCTGATGATATTGAAACCTTGTTATTTTCAATAGGAGCCTGTTCTGTCACTTTTCGTGATGCTGAAGATGTGGCGATTTTAGAGCCTGCTCCAGGAAAAATGCCTTTGTGGAAAGACATAGTTATTACAGCCATGTTTACCAGAGATTATGCTGAAGAAGAAGTTGTCACAACATTGAAGCAACACCTTCCTCAACATCATGCCACTGCAAAGAAATTAATTACTCAAGTGTGGGAAAGAACATGGTTAGAACATTTCAAACCCATGCAATTCGGTAAAAATACTTGGATTATACCCAGTGAATTTGAAGCGCCTGATCAACAAGCAGTTAATATTTATTTAGATCCTGGCTTGGCATTTGGAACTGGAACTCATGCCACAACTGCCTTGTGCCTTAATTGGATTGATGAAACCGATTTTAAAAACAAAACTGCGATTGATTTTGGTTGCGGATCTGGAATTTTGGCCATTGCAGCAGTTAAACATGGTGCGGCCAAAGTTTACTGTACTGATATCGATCCTCAAGCGATAGAATCAACAATTAGCAACAGTGAAAAAAACAATGTACATCCTAACATATCCATTATCGAAACCAATGAAGTCCAACAACTAAAAGAACTTGATATTGTAATGGCGAATATATTAGCAGCGCCGCTTATGACTTTGGTTGATACATTTTATGGGATGCTTAAAGATGATGGGGAATTAATAATGTCGGGTATATTATCCGAACAGACCGATAAAATAGTTGCAAAATTTAAGCAGTCATTTGTTGACTTTCAAATCAACATTACCGATGATTGGGCAAGTGTATATGCCAAAAAGAAAAGTCAGATTAATGAATAAGATAAAGAGCTTAAAAAATGTTTACTCAATGTAGAGGTTGCGGTGAGATATTTCAGCTTATAGTTGATGATTTAGTCACAGCCAGTGCCATGGTTCGTTGTAGTTCTTGCGGCACTGTATTTAATGCCCTTGATACGCTTTCAGATTATAAGCCTCAACAAAGCACTGATCTAATTTTACATGAAAATGACAACCCTCCACCACTACTCACACACGAGTTTAAAGAGAGTATTGTCAAACCTGCCCCTACAAATTCAGATGCTTCGCTACAAGAAAAATATGAAAAAATTGATGATGGGGTTATCTATAATGTCAAACCTGATTTTGTTGCGGATGAAATTGTCAAGACTAAAAAATCTTCTCTGCTTTGGGTCCTATTTAGCTTTTTGCTGATTGCATTATTCTTATGGCAAGCCAGCATAGCCATTAACAATGGTACATTAAAATTAACAGATGGTGCTTTCAAAGAAAGAATTTGTTCTGCAATAGATTGTTACACTGAAACAAAACAATCCAACTTAAATCAAATTGCATTGGTTTCTCGCAGTATCAGACTACATCCAGGACGAGATAACGCACTCAAAATCACCATTGGAATGATGAATAGCGGTGATGAGGTGCAAATTTTTCCTGCATTAGAAGTAAAAATGTCTAACCTAAACGGTGAAATTGTGGCCATGCGTCGATTTTTACCCAGCGAATACTTAAATCAAGAATCCATTGATGCGGGCATGTTACCCAATACGTTGGTTCCAATACAATTGGACTTACAAAGTCCTGGCAAAAGTGCTGTAACATTTGAAGTGGGTTTTAGCCCAACTTATGGTTTAGAGTAATCTAGAAATATAGATATGAATAAAGTCAACTTAAAAGAATATACCCGTCAAACTGTCAGACAGTATTTACAAGACCTTAAGGGTCACCAAGCAAAAAATTTATATGATTTCGTAATAGATGAAATAGAAATGGGTATAATTCTTGAAGTTTTAGACTTTACAGAAGGAAATCAAACCCAAGCAGCCTCAATATTGGGCATAACTCGCACAACCTTACGAAATAAGATAAGAAAACATAAAGTTTAAGATAAAAGGGCGTTATAATACTGCGCCGTCTCTTTATGGTATCTCTCTACAATAGAAAAATCTCAGGCTTTAATAGGTTTACAAGATCGATTTGAATTATTGTAGGATTAGTCGCTCTATTTCAAAATTATCCAAAGAAGAGATTGTGAACCTATATATAGCCCCGTAGGGCAATTTTTAAAGCACGTATCTGCTTCGGTAAAATTTTAAAGAATATGAAAAACTATTCATTTTAAATTGTATCTCGCCGCTACACGCTTTAAAATTTGCTGAAAATTCTCTATTGTAGAGAGATACCTTTAACAAAATAAAATATTATCATGGCAAATACTCAAAACAGAGTCTCAATACGACGAGCACTAATAAGTGTTTCAGACAAATCCAATCTAGACATCCTGGCTAATGGTTTAAGAGAGCTAGGTGTTGAAATTTTATCAACGGGTGGAACAGCAAAATACTTAGCTGAACTGGGTCATGAAGTGACTGAGGTTGCTGATTATACAGGCTTCCCAGAAATGATGGATGGCAGAATAAAAACCCTTCATCCAAAAATTCACGGTGCCCTTTTAGGCAGATCCGGTATTGACACAGACGTCATGCAGGAAAATGGAATTGAAGCCATAGATTTGCTTGTAGTTAACCTCTACCCTTTTGAAAACACTATCGCTAAAGAAGGTGTCGGTTTAGAAGAAGCCATAGAAAACATTGATATTGGTGGGCCAGCAATGGTCAGAGCCGCCTCAAAGAACCACGATCGTGTGACTGTACTAGTTAATCCATCTGATTATCAAGAATTTATAGATGAAACGACCACATACAACGGTGTTTCTCATGCCAATCGTCACATTTTGGCTGCTAAAGCTTTTGCACACACTGCAAGATACGATGGCATCATTGCCAATTACCTGAGCTCTATGCAAGACACAGGTGATCGATTAGATTTTCCAAAATATTTAACCACCCAATTTGAACACAGAAGTTACTTAAGATATGGAGAAAATCCTCATCAAAAAGGTGCTTTTTATTCAGAAAAAAATCCACTAGTAGGCACAATAGGATCTACTGATTTACTACAGGGCAAAGCATTAAGTTATAACAACATTGCAGATGCCGATGCGGCATTAGAGTGTGTGAAAGAATTTGATGATGTCCCAGCTTGTGTTATTGTAAAACATGCAAATCCATGTGGCGTGGCCTTAGAATCCAATTTAGAATTGGCCTACTTAAAAGCCTTTTCAACAGACCCCACATCAGCCTTTGGTGGTGTCATTGCATTCAATGGCAAAGTTACCCAAAAACTAGCACAAACCATTATCGACAAACAATTTGTTGAAGTCATTGTTGCGCCAGACTTTGAAGCAGAAGCACTAATAACATTTGCTAATAAGAAAAATTTAAGAATTTTAAACTGTGGCCAATGGCAATCTCAAGAACAACCATGGCAAATGTACAAACGTGTCAATGGTGGTCTATTGGTACAAGATGCCGATATACTGAAGCTGGATGACTCACAATTAACAGTTGTCACGAAAAAACAGCCCACTGAAAACCAATTGGCAGATTTGAAATTTGCTTGGAAAGTAGCCAAAAGAGTTAAATCAAATGCCATTGTTTATGCAAATGATTTAATGACAATTGGTGTAGGTGCAGGACAAATGAGCAGAGTTGTAAGCGCAAGGATAGCCTCGATAAAAGCCCAAGATGCAGATTTAAAAGTCACAGGTTCTGTTATGGCATCAGATGCATTTTTCCCATTCAGAGATGGCATTGATGCAGCCGCAGCCAGTGGCATATCTGCTGTTATCCAGCCAGGTGGTTCAATTCGTGATGAAGAAGTCGTCGACGCTGCAAATGAACACAACATGGTCATGATATTCACAGGTGTTAGACACTTTAACCATTAAAAAATTGGTCATTATATGAATAAGAATAAAATATTAGTCATAGGCTCTGGTGGCAGAGAACATGCATTGGCTTGGAGATTGAGCTTGTCAACAACAGTTGAACATGTTTATGTTGCACCTGGAAATCCGGGGACACATGAAGAGCTGAATGTTTCGAATGTCAATATTGCTGCAGATAATTACCAAGATTTAATAGTGTTTTGTAAAGAAAAAGCCATTGATTTAGTAGTCGTAGGACCTGAACAACCCTTATGTGATGGCATCGTTGATTTAATGTCTGATGCAGGAATCAACTGCTTTGGTCCAAGTGCTGCTGCGGCACAGTTAGAGGGATCTAAAACATACAGTAAACAATTTCTAGAAAAATACAATATCCCTACGGCTGAATATTCCAGCTTTACCCAAGTGCAACCCGCTTTGGATTACCTTGTTAAGCAAAGATATCCCATTGTTATAAAGGCCGATGGATTGGCTGCTGGAAAAGGCGTTGTTATTGCTGAAAATGAACAACAAGCACATTCTGCAATCACCGATATGTTAAAAGGCAATGCCTTCGGTGAAGCTGGGCATAAGATTATTATTGAAGAGTTTTTACAAGGAGAAGAAGCTTCTTTTATCATTATTGCTGATGGCCAAGATTTTCTAGCAATGGCCACTTCACAAGACCACAAAGCAAGAGATAACGGCGACAAAGGTCCCAATACTGGAGGAATGGGAGCTTATAGCCCTGCTCCAGTTGTCAGCAAATCTGTCTATAACAAAACCATAGAAACCATCGTTAAACCGAGTATAAAAGGCATGCAATCAGAAGGCGCGCCATTTGTAGGGTTTCTTTATGCCGGTCTTATGATTGATCAATCAGGCAACCCAAAAGTCCTCGAGTTTAATGTCCGCTTTGGAGACCCTGAGACCCAACCAATAATGATGCGGTTACAAAGTAATCTAGATGAATTATGTTTATCAGCCATAAATGGAACGATAAACCAACAGAAAATTAAATGGGATAAAAAAGCCTGCTTGGGAATAGTTTTAGCCGAAAAAGGTTATCCGGAGCATTATCAAAAAGGCTCTAAAATAATGGGCTTAAGCAATATTAAAAATGATCCAAACACGAAAGTTTTTCATGCTGGTACAGACATACGCTCAGGACAATTAATTACAAATGGTGGGCGAGTATTGTGTGTTTGTGCACTGGATAATACGCTCGAAAATGCACAAATAAAGGCCTATGAAACTTTAAAAAACATATCATGGGACAGTTTATATTACCGAACTGACATTGGATTTAAAGCCATATAATATTGTGGCAAGTAAGCAACAAAAATGCAGAATGATTGAGATAGCGTGCACATCGTTGACAAAACGTTGTTTTTTTGTCATTATCCATTCAATATGAGTTATTTTTACAAAACTGGATAATAATATCAAAAATTTATCATTAGCTGTTTTCATTACCTTGATTGTTGGGACGCCTTGCGCCTCATCAAAAATGCTTGCACCTGCAAGTCATGGGTTTGATAACGGACAAATGAATCCAGAATATTCCGATAAAAATTCTATGTATTTAGGACAATGGCGTAACCACATATCAAACAAACTCAATCCACTTTACTTTAATCAACTTGTTCATGTAAATTACAGCCCTTCTTTTAATAGCCAAAACTTTGATTATTCAATAGAAGAATTTAGTTTTCAAGCACCGGTATTTTCTCAAAGTAATTTTTCTGATGATATCAACGATTCTGAAGTATACTTTTCATTTGCAACACAAAGTTTGAATGCCACACCTTTTGCTGTCAGTCAATTTATTTCAGGACTGAGTCCACAGGCGCAATTTAGTAAATCAAAAACAAACCATCAAGTTGTACAGCAGGATTATTATGCACCCAGTTATACATTATCGCGGGGCAAGAGTTCTTTTGGTTTAGGTTTTGTTTTGGTTCAACAAAGGTTTCTTGATGATTCATTTGGTTCGGTTACTTATGCTATTTCTTCACCTTCTTCCATTTCAGAAGATTCAGCATTATTGAGCACAAATCGCGGTACTGGTTATACATTAAGCTTTAAACAAGAATTACCAGCCAATATCAGTGTTAGCGTCAATTATCAAAACAAAATTGAGATGAATGAATTTGATTTATTTGGTCAAAGTTATTCTGATCCAGGTGATTTCGATATCCCCAGTCATTATGCAGTTTCGTTTGATGTTCCATTTCTTGATTCAAACAATATAAATGTGATGGCTGAAAAAATTGATTATAGCCAAATAGATTCACCTGTTCATTCTGGTTATTCTCAGGCATTTTTAAATGCATTTAACAGTCCAATAAGCCCCATATTTCAATTGGATGATTTAACTGTCTATTCAATGCATTATGAAAAAGATATTAATAAAACAACTTCAATTAATTTTGGTGTGTTTTCAAGACAACAAGCACCAGCAATTGCCAATATATATAACAATATTTTAAAAAACGATACCGCCTCTATGAGTTATAAGCTTGGTGTAAGCCATCAAATGGCCGTAGGTGAATTAAACTTTTTCACCAGTTTTGCTAACAAGCCCATTATGATTGGAAGTACTGATTTTGGCCGTTTCTCAAGTTCAACATTAGACAGGCACTTAGAAGGTGTTTTATCATGGAACCTTCAATTCTAAATGAATGTATTAGCCAGTTGGTGGAAAAGAAACTTTAATAACCCACAAATCGTCATACTCATCAGTTTACTTATCATCATATTTGCGGTGATAATCTTTTTAGGCAAACCACTGGCACCTTTTTTTAGCAGTATAGTATTGGCCTACTTGCTTGAAAGTGTCATTATACGATTAGAAAAACTCAAAGTCCCTAGAATTATAGCCGTGATTATTGTGTTTTTATTATTTGTCACATTATTAATGTTTTTAATTTTCTGGGTCATACCTGTATTAATTTCACAAGTATCTCAATTGGTTCAACAATTACCAACCTATTTATCAACAGGACTAGAATTTGTTAGGAAGCTTCCTGAAAATTACCCAAATCTCATCTCTGAAACCCAAGCAACATCACTGACCAATACCATTACATCAGAATTAACACAAATGGGGCAAAGTGTTTTAACAAAAACGGTTTCATCATTTTTTAGTGTAATGTCTATCGGTATATTTATAATATTGACTCCAATATTGGTTTTCTTTATCTTGAAAGATAAAAGTGTAATCATTGGTTGGTTCTCACGATTTATTCCTAAAGATTCTAATTTAACCATGTCTATTTGGGGAGAAGTTGATGTACAAATTGGCAACTATGTCAGAGGCAAAGTAATGGAAATCTTTATTGTGGGGTTAGTTACTTACATTCTTTTTATACTTTTTGACTTACAATATTCTATTCTATTAGCAACATTAACAGGCTTTTCGGTTTTAATACCTTATATTGGAGCAGCATTGGTAACCATCCCTATAGCATTGGTTTCATTTTTTCAATTTGGCTGGACCGGTGATTTTGCATGGATAATTATAAGCTATGGCATCATTCAATTATTGGATGGCAACGTATTGGTTCCGTGGTTATTCTCAGAAGTAAACAACTTACACCCTGTTGCTATTATTGTAGCAGTTTTGTTTTTTGGTGGCATCTGGGGGTTTTGGGGTGTGTTTTTTGCCATTCCTTTGGCAACAATGGTGAATGCAATTATTAATGCTTGGCCAAATAAGCTTGAATCAACTGAAAATTAATAACTTTGGTTTTATACGACTGTTAATAGCGAATCTAATTTACCTGATCTCGAGTGTTCCATCAAATCATCATAACCACCTACATGGTAATCATTAATAAAAATTTGAGGCACAGTAAATCTGCCTGATTTCGTTATCATCTCTTGTTTTAAATTGGGTTTTTTATCAACTCTGATTTCATCAAATGTAATGTCTTGTTGCTTTAACATTCTTTTTGCTGCAAAACAATATGGACAAAGCAGAGTTCCGTACAAAGTCACTTTTGGCATTAAATTTCTCAAATTTGTTATAGTAATATATTTTAACCTATTAATGATTAAAATTCCGTTACAATAGCACTAATATTGTTCAATAAATCCATTTACTACAAGATTTTTCAAAGGCCTCAACCATGGCTTGTTAATATTTCTGGGTAAATTATTTTCATTATCCAATCCTGTTTGCTTATCTTTATACAAACCAAATAAAACAATCCACCAATCCATCTCTAAACGTGTTGATTTAATGATTAACACATCTTCTTGGTTTATTTGATTTTTGTGGACATAGTTTATCGCGCTTTGGTGAGTACTGACTCCAATTAATTGGTGTGACCACAGTTTAGCATAAGGATTGTCATTTTTAGCTTTGACAATTTGAGTTTCATTTGGGCTTTTTATATCTGGTTTAATGTTTACTTGTTGTTGACTATTTTCTAAATCTAGATCATTGCGCGCAGGATCCAATGACCCAATTGGATTGTTACGTGATTGGATTGAATCATAGGTATTAAATTTAGGGATGTTAATTGATTTAATGACAATATCGGTGGGTTCAAGTTCTGAAGTTTGTTTTTCAAGAAGTTTAGCTGCTTTCTCATTGGCAATGTTTTGTTTGTCTTCAGGAGCACAAATCCACTTATCTTTTGTTGCAAAACATATGATTTCTGTGTCTTTAACTTCTTTTTTAGCCACAGATATTGAGGCCATAATTAAAAAGGATAATGTTATTGGCAGTTTAATAGGGCCTGTAAAATATTTTCTTCGCATACACCTGTCTGTATTAAAGCATCACCCAATGATTTCATAAGTATTAATCTGTGTTTGCCATTCACTACTTTTTTATCTAATCGCATCAACTTGAGTAATTGTGGGGCATTAATGTCTTTAGGTAGCTTAGTCAACAATTGAAAATCATGCAAGTGCTTTTGTAGTTCTTTTTTTAGTGAACCCTTTGATAGCTCAAGAATATCAGACAATTCTGCAGCAATGACCATTCCAATGGCGACTGCTTCGCCATGCGTATAGCGTTTATAGTTTGTAATGGTCTCAATGGCATGAGCAAAGGTATGACCAAGGTTTAGCAATGCACGGATGCCAGATTCTTTTTCATCTTTTTGAACAATGTCTGCTTTAAATTGGCAACACTTGGCGATTAATCTTGTTAAGGTTGATAAATCCTGATTTAAAATCTTCTTGGCATTTTTCTCTAACCAATCTTTAAATTCGATTTGGTTAATTAATCCATACTTTATGGTTTCACCTAATCCAGATCTAAACTCTCTAGTTGGCAATGTATTTAATGTAGATGTATTTATGATAACGGCTATGGGCTGATGAAATGCACCAATAAGGTTTTTGCCTTTTGTGTGATTAATTCCTGTTTTGCCTCCCACAGAAGCGTCAACTTGTGCTAACAAACTTGTAGGGACTTGAATAAAATCTATACCACGCATCCAACTGGCTGCTGCAAATCCGGTCATATCACAAATTACTCCACCACCTAAACTCATGAGCAAGTCTGAGCGATTAAAGTTATTTTTGGCCAAAAAATCCAATATCTCAAGCCATGATTTGGAATTTTTATACTGCTCACCATCCTTTAATATAAAGTTATAAATACTATCATTATATTGTGACAGCTCGGCAATCAACTTCTCCATGTATAAAGGTGCCACAGTTTCATTCGAAATAACCGCTATTTTTTTATTTATTAATAAAGGTTGGATTCTTTCGAAATCGAAACAACTGTGATTAATCACAATGTCGTAACTACAGTGGCTCAATTCAATGTTTACAATTTTTGATGTCATAATGGTCATTATCAGACATAATTAAGAATATGACAAATGTATATCATCACTTCAATTATTAAAATAACGTTTTAAAATTAAGGTGGCCATTTTATGTGGTGATTGGTGTCCTGTTTTAACTGTCACTGTTGCCAAAGACTCATACAAATGGTTTCGTTCTGAAGCTATTTTGGTTAATTTTTGTTTGCGATTTTTACCCTGAAGTAAAGGCCTTTTCTTATCCTTTCGCAACCGGTACATCTGCTGTTTTACATCTGTTTTTAAATACAAAATCATACTTTGGCTATTTTTAAGTATTTCAATGTTTTCTTCAGTAACAACAATGCCACCACCCGTTGCAATGACTGATTGTGGCTTTTCAATCAATTCAATGAGCATTTGTGTTTCCCTATTGCGAAAACCCTTTTCTTGCTCAATTTCAAATATGACATTGACACTAACACCACAGCGCTGCTCTAATGCGATATCCACGTCGTAAAATGGCATCTCAAGTTTGTGCGCTAAAATAGATCCAATAGTGGATTTGCCTGCACCCATTGGACCAATTAGAATGATGTGTTTGAATTCAAGTTTACTCAAAAGAAAAATGTCGTTAAAAGAATTGCAAGTCTATCATTTTTTATCAACTTAACAATCAATAGTGTTAGTTTCTTTAGATATACATGTAACAATATTTGTCAATTGGTTATTAAAGCAATGATAAAAATGCAAAATAAAATACGTTAATAACAGTTTTTAAAAAAAAAAACCTTTTTTAAATTAATTCATTTGTTAAATTCATCTCACTTTACTAATCTTTTAAGTACTAAATACAAAAGCATTAGGTGCTTTTATCTAATGCAGTTGAGTTATTCCTATGAAAATGAAAAATTCCAATCAATACGGTTTCACCCTAATAGAGTTGATGATAGTCATCGCAATTATCGGTATTTTAATGGCTTATGCCATTCCTGCATTTCAAGATTATACTAGTCGATCTAAAGCAGGTGAATGTCTTAGTTTGTCAAATGGTGCAAAGCTAGCAGTATCTGATCGTTGGAGCGCAACTAATAATCTAGCAGGAATTGTAAGTAATACTACTGCTTTCTTAGCTGCTGCAGACACTATTACAGGTAATCATGTTGGTTCAATAGAAGTAACAGCTGTCTCTTATACACATCTCCGAGCCCACGAGACAGGCAGAAATCTC
>CAJXVJ010000073.1 GCA_913061105.1 uncultured Alcanivoracaceae bacterium
GAGTAGATCGTCGGCAGCGTCAGATGTGTATAAGAGACAGTTTTCACACAAAGACAAATATATTTCAATTGCAGAAGAGTTGCAATGGGTCAAACAATATTTAGCCATTGAAAAATTAAGACTTGATACTCGACTTAAATACAAGATTGAATGTGAACCGGAACTATTGACCCATAAAATTCCTGTTTTATGTGTTCAGCCATTGGTTGAGAATGCAATTATTCATGGCATTCAACCACTTGAAAATGGAGGATCAATAAACATTAATATTTCAAAAAATGATTCACAATTATTAATCAGTATCAAAAATCCATTTATCGAATATAAAAATCAATATTCAAACGGCATGGCATTAAAGAATATTAAGGAAAGAATTTCCCTACACTATGGTTCAAAAGCCAGTATGTTGGTCAACAAAAATGATCATACATATAAAATCACATTAGGAATCCCATTGTGAAATATTTGATCGTAGACGATGAACCCTTAGCAATCTTACGTTTAAAGAAAATGTTGGTTGATTTAGGCATTGAAGAAATAATAACGGCCAGTAATGGCCGTGAGGCTTTGGAAAAAGTAAAACAGTATCATCCAAACATTGTTTTATTGGACATTGAAATGCCAGTTATGCGTGGTATAGATGCGGCCCCATTAATCAAAGACATATCGCCAGAATCACACATAATTTTTTGTACAGCTTATGATGAATATGCCATCAAGGCTTTTGATTTATCTGTGACAGATTACTTATTGAAACCGGTAAAAAAACAAAGATTAATACAGGCACTAAATAAAGTAACTGTTTTTGAAGACAAACCATCTACTTTAACCTTTTATCATGGAAATGATCTTGTCTGTTTAAGTATTGATGATATTTATTGCGTTAAATCTGTTGATAAAGCCACTATAATGCATTGCCAACTTGGTGAAGTTATAATTGATGATTCTTTAGTTAGGTTAGAATCAAAGTTTGAACAGCTCTTGAGAATTAACCGAAATGCCCTCATAAATGTGACAGAATTATTTGGTATTCACAGAGAAAAATCTCAAGCCTATGCAAAACTAAGTAACACTGACTACCAGCCTCAAATAAGCAGAAGAAACATATCTAAAATTAAAGAGTTATTGAAATGACAAATCAGGCACCTAAAACCATAATTATCGCAACCAGAAATTCACCTTTAGCATTGTGGCAAGCAGAATATGCAGCCAAATTAATTGAAGAAAACTTTCCACATATTAAAACCAAATTATTGCCGATGACAACCAAAGGTGACCAAGTATTGGATGTGACATTAAGTAAAATTGGTGGCAAAGGATTGTTTTTGAAAGAGCTAGAACAAGCCATGTTATCAGGAGATGCCGATATTGCCGTTCATTCGATGAAAGATGTGCCTGCAAATTTACCTAAAGACTTCACTCTGTGCAGTGTATTTGAGCGCCATGATGCCAGCGATGCCTTTGTTTCGAACAAATTTGAATCATTTTCTGAATTGCCTCAAAATGCAACTGTTGGAACATCAAGCCTAAGAAGGCAATCTCAATTATTGGCTATTCGACCGGATTTAAATATTATACCCTTACGCGGCAATGTTCAAACACGTTTAAAGAAGTTAGATGCGGGTGAATATGATGCCATTATTCTAGCAACAGCTGGCTTAGAGAGATTAGAATACCATGATAGAATCAAGCAAAAGCTGGATAATAAAACTTGCTTATCAGCCGTTGGTCAAGGAGCTGTTGGTGTCGAATGTTTATCCATTCGCGAGGACCTTGTTGACTTATTATCACAACTCACACATAAAAGCACTCTGAAGTGTGTCACGGCAGAACGTACAATGAACATAGTTTTGAATGGCAGTTGTTCAGTTGCCATTGGTGCATATGCAGAATACAAAACTGAAACCGATACCATAACACTTGAAGCCGTAGTTTGTGCTCCTGATGGCTCTAAAGTCCTAAAACAAAAAGCAAGTGATGCAGACCCAGAAGAAGTGGGCCTAAAAACGGCCTATGCATTGTTAGCAGCAGGTGCGCAAGACTTACTGGACATGGCAAACAATTAATTTTATGAAATTGGCAGCTATTTTAAATACACGCCCCCTTTCTGAATCATCTCGTACAATTGATACATTTCATAAATACGGATTTGAAACCTTGTCTTTCCCATGCATTGAAATTACTTCAGTCAACAATTTAAAACAATGTCATTCACTCATCAATAATATTCCGCAAAACACAATTATCGTGTTTACCAGTATTCAAGCAGTTATTCATGCTTTTGAAATCGTACCTGAATGGAAAATATCAGAGGATTGTATTGTAATAACTGTTGGGTCTAAAACCGCTGAAGAACTTAAAAAGCACATACATAATGAAATTCGTGTACCAAAATTACAAAACTCTGATGGTGTTATTAAAATTTTAGAGGATTTAAAATCACTAAAATCAATTACCTTAATCAGTGCAGAAAATGGAAGGCAAAAAATACAAAAATACGCCATAAGAAACAACATTAAGTTATCTCAAATAAATGTCTACCAAAGACAATTACCCACTAACAACCAAGACTTTGATGAGTTAACCCATGGATCAGACTTCTATGTTTTGGCTACAAGTATTATAACGCTTAAAAACTTAAAAATTTTACTGGATAAAAAACAATGGAATGATTTGAAAAGCAAATTAATTGTGAGTGCATCTTCAAGAATTGAAGATTTTGCACATGAGATGGGTTTGCTAAATACTTTGAATACAAATTCCGCCAATCCCAAATATATGGCGAAAGCACTGTTGAAATTTATTAGCGGCCCAAAATAATTAGACCGCTATGAGAAAAAATAAATAGTAATTATCTTCTCATTGAATTGAAAAATTCTTCGTTGGTTTTGGTATCTTTAAGTTTTTCTAACAAGAATTCGATGGCTTGTATGTCATCCATTGGGTGTAATATTTTTCGTAATATCCATGCTTTTGTTAAAAATTCCTGAGGAACCATTAACTCTTCTCTTCTGGTACCAGAGCGATTGATGTTAATAGCAGGCCACACACGTTTTTCTGCAGCACGTCTATCTAAATGAACTTCCATATTACCCGTGCCTTTAAACTCTTCAAAAATAACTTCATCCATTTTTGAACCCGTTTCAACTAAAGCTGTAGCAAGAATGGTTAAACTGCCTCCTTCCTCAATATTTCTGGCTGCCCCAAAGAATCTTTTTGGTCTTTGTAAAGCATTGGCATCTACACCACCTGTTAGAACCTTACCTGATGAAGGTGCCACGGTATTATAAGCTCGAGCTAAACGGGTAATTGAATCCAACAAAATAATAACATCTTGCTTGTGTTCAACCAATCTCTTGGCACGTTCTATTACCATTTCAGCAACCATTACATGACGCGAAGCAGGTTCATCAAAAGTTGATGCAATCACTTCACCTCTGACCATGCGTTGCATTTCTGTCACTTCTTCTGGCCTTTCATCTATTAATAAAACAAATAACTTAGCCTCAGGATTATTAATGGCAATATTTGTTGCAATATTTTGCATCATTAATGTTTTACCTGCTTTAGGAGGAGAAACGATTAATCCACGTTGGCCTTTACCTATGGGTGATATCAAGTCAATTATTCGTGCTGTCAGGTCTTCTTTTGAACCGTTGCCTCTTTCCATGATGAGTTGGTCTTGGGCAAATAAGGGTGTTAAGTTTTCAAATAAAATCTTTCCACGGGTATTTTCAGGTGGCTCGTAGTTGATGGTTTTAATCTTGAGCATAGCAAAGTATCGCTCAGATTCTTTTGGTGGTCTGATTTTTCCTTCTATGGTATCACCTGTTCTTAATCCAAATCTTCTGATTTGACTAGGAGATACATAAATATCATCTGGGCCTGCCAAATAACTTCCCTCAGGCGATCTAAGAAAACCAAAACCATCAGGTAGTACTTCTAAAACACCACCTCCATATATATCAACGCCTTTTTTTGCTTGTGATTTTAAGATGTTAAATATGAGATCTTGTTTTCGTAATCTGGATCTGAGTTCTACCCCTGATTCGACTGCTATTTCTGATAATTTATTAGTAGAGTAGTTTTTGAGTTCTGTTAAGTTCATTTTTATTTATTTGAAGATGTGTTGAATAGATATGATGAGTTTTTACAATGGTAAAATGCACACGCGTTTATAAATTTAGTTTATTTTTTAATTGGAATAAAGTCTTGAAAATTAGACTTTAATTTGAATATTTGTAAGTTATCATGTTGTTGCGAGTCTCGCAACAAAAATATTGCAGATATTAAAAATTGATGCGATTTAATACTTTAAATGAAAAAAAGCACTTAACAATTGTTGTTAAGTGCTTTTGATTTTTTCTAGCTTAAGCAGTATGTTTACTTAACATATCAACCAATTGTCCTTTTGACAAGGCGCCGACATGTTGGTCTACCACTTCTCCACCTTTAAATACCATTAAAGTTGGAATACCACGAACACCCATTTTTATGGCAGTATTTCTACATGCTTCAGTGTCTACTTTTACAACCTTAACTTGGTCTTTTAATTCTTCTGCCACTTCGTCCAATATTGGTGCAATCATGCGACATGGTCCACACCATTCTGCCCAGTAATCGACAAGTACAGGAATATCTGCGTTGACGTCTGCATCAAAGCTATCATCAGTAGCGTGTGTAATATTTTCGCTCATTTTTTAATGTTCTCCATTATAATCATATTTTGTAATGTTTTAGTGTGAGGTTTAGTGGCATAAAATTCAATGTTAATTGTTTAAAAATTTAGTATATTTTATCTTTCTTGCTTTTTTACTTCGTTCCACAGCCTATCAAGTCCTTCCAAATCAAACTTTGATTTTTTGGGTTGCTGTAATTTGGCTTTTATTTCAACTGCTCGAAAACGTGTTTCAAATTTTGAATTGGCGTGTCTGATGGCCAGTTCAGGGTCAATTTTTAAATGTCTAGCTAAATTCGTACATACAAAAATCACATCTCCCAACTCATCCTTAATGTGATCAATATTTCCTTCATTTATGGCTTCTTTTAACTCTGCTATTTCTTCTTGCATTTTATTAAATACAGGGCCAATACTTGGCCAGTCGAATCCAATAACAGCCGCTCTTTTTGTTAGTTTTATCGCACGCAATAATCCAGGTAAATTTTCAGGAATATCATCCAATACGCTTTCTTTGTTCTTTAATTTATTACTTTCCCATATCTTTGATTGTTGATCAGCATCGAGCTTATTGCTGTTATGATTGTTAAATACATGCGGATGGCGTTCAATCATTTTTTTATTTAATCCATCAACCACTTCAGAAAAATCGAACAAATTTTTCTCTTTTGCAATTTGAGCATAAAATACAACTTGAAATAATAAATCCCCTAACTCTTCTTTTAAATGTACATAATCACCTTGAGCAATGGTATCAGCCACTTCATAAGCCTCTTCAATTGTATAAGTGGTTAAGGAATCAAAGTCTTGTTCAACATCCCATGGACACCCTGATTGGGGATTGCGAAGTTGTGCCATTATATCTAGTAATTCATTAATTTTTTTCATCATTATATGGTTATGGAGGAAGTGTAATAATAAAGTGAGCCCCTTTAAGTAGTTCGTGGTATTTAATTTCCATTTGACCTTGATATGATTCGACAATATCACTTACAATTGATAATCCGATACCATGCCCTTTTACTTGCTCATCACCACGAACACCCCTGCGAAGTAATTCACTGCGTTTTTCTTGGCTAATTCCTGGTCCGTCATCTGCTATTTCAATGATTAATCCGGTTCGTTTTCTATTGACCAATGTTAATGTTTTAATCGTGACTGATACATTTTGATCACACCATTTGTATGCATTTTCAATTAAATTCCCCAATAATTCCATTAAGTCACCATGTTCACCAAAAAATTCAGCACCTGGTGCAATTTGCAAGTGTGGTTTTACTTTTTTGTGCCTATACACTTTGTTTAAGGTTCTGATAATTTGTTCTAATTTATCAATCACAGGTACACCCACTGTAAATGTCCTGTGTCCAGCAACTGCTGCCCTTTTTAATTGATATTCGACTATATCATTCATACTAGCAACTTGCTCATTTAGTAAAACTTTATTGGTTTTGTCTTGGTTTTCAAGCTCTGAATGAATAATAGCTAAAGGGGTTTTTAAACTGTGAGCCAAATCACCCAATGTTTTTCTTTGCCTGTCTAAGTTACCCCTTTCATTTTCCAACAACCGATTGAGGTTTGTAGTTAATCCAGCCAGTTCTGGCGGATAATCATCATTGACTTTATCAATTTTCCCTTTTTCCAATTCTGCTAAATTTTCGGTCAACCTTTTTAATGGGTTTAGAGACCAGTTCATGATTAGTCCTTGAACCCCTAATAATATGACACTGGTAAAGAGTAGCCACATCCACAATGTCTCTTCAAATTCAGCCAATTCACGGAAATAGTTTTTTGCATCTTCAGTAACACTCAGTACAAATGGAATCTCACCGTCTTCTGTATCAAAAGCCAGGCCTCGGGTCATTCTGAAATAATCTTTTTGTTTGTATTTTAGTGGAGCATTAAATATTGTGACGTTTGTTTCAAGAAATTCTGGATTTGGTAAATCAACACCAAACATGGAGACAGATTGCCAGTTGAAATTTTCACTAGATATTTGAGCATATATGCCTGAAACTGGTTGAGTGAGTTTCGGTATGGGCAATATGTCATCTACATTTAACTGATTATTTTCAGTGGTTTCAATGACTGAAATTAAAGCATAAACATAACCTTCTAGACGCTCTTTTACTAAATGTGTGGTTTTTTCTTTAAATGCCCTATCCATCACTACACCAATCAAACTTAATGCAATAATTAAGGCCAAAGTAGCCGTGGTTAACAAGCGATTTGTTAGTGAAAATCGACGCAGTATTGAGTTAGTCTTCTTCATCTGGACGCATTCGATAACCGCGTCCTCTTAAGGTTTCGATTACTTTTTTCTTACTTTCTTTGGATTGAATTTTTCTTCTAAGTCTACCTACAAAAACCTCTATAACATTGCTATCACGGTCATAATCTTGATGATAGATGTGTTCTGTTAAGGTGCTCTTAGATACGACCTCTCCTTGGTGCATCATCATATACTCTAATACTTTATATTCATATGATGTTAAATCTACAATTTTATTGTTTGATTTAACCTCTCCTGTGGTTGTATTTAATGAAACATAGCCACAAACTAACTCAGGTGTCGAAAAACCAGCAGAACGCCTAACCAATGCGTTGACTCTGGCCAATAATTCAGGAAAATGAAACGGCTTAACCAAATAATCATCAGCCCCTGCATCCAAGCCCATCACTTTATCTTGCCAAGAACCACGGGCAGTGAGAACCAATATTGGATACGATTGATCTTTATCACGTAGTGTTTGAATAACTTCCATTCCAGAGACTTTAGGTAAGCCTAAATCAATGATAGCTAAATCGTATTCGAATTCCATTCCAAGGTATAATCCATCTTCTCCATTGTCTGCGGATTCAACCACGAATCCTTCTTCTTTCAATCGTTTTTCAAGAACTTCTCTAAGATTGTCATCATCTTCAATCAGTAAAATTTTCATTGCTTATTGGTGCCTCCTTTAGGGCTTGAAGTATTCTGGTTTTTTGTTGGTTGACTCCGACTAGGGCTTCTGCTGCTCGGGGTACTTCGATAAGTATTTTGTCTGTTGGAATTCTTTCGCGATTGCGGTGATTTCTGCTTTTTAGATGTCGTTGTTTTTCGATTCTTCGAATTGTTGTTTGATGTTTTGTTTCTGTAATTTGTAGAATTTTTTGATTCTTTTGATTGATTGTACCTATTGTTGTACTCTTTTGATGAACCATTTTTTGATACTGGCACATTATAAACCTTTACACGACCAGATTTTGTTAAAACTTTTATACGATGAGTTTTGACACCTTTATGCGTAGAGGTTGTTGCAGAAACAACTTGACCTTTGCTTTCTTTCCTTATTGACTCAGAGGCTTGCTCAAGACTTATTTCATCTTTAGCAACCGCAAACTGCATAAAACACAATAATAGCAGTGTTAACAATAATTTAATTTTTGGCGCATGTGTATACATAGTGAAGCATTGTAGCACATCAGTATGAATCAAATATGAATTTTGACAGCCTAAATATGTGCTCTTGTTTTAAACATCAAGACAATTGAGCCCTCATGGCATCAATTGTGGTTTTATAATCATCTGTATTAAAAATCGCAGAACCGGCAACAAAAGTATCTGCTCCAGCTTGCATTATTTCTTTTATGTTATTTATTTTAACACCTCCATCAATTTCAAGACGGATGTCCCTGCCTGATTTGTCGATTAGATTTCTGACTAACCGAGTTTTGTTGAGTGTCTCGGGTATAAATTGTTGTCCTCCAAATCCAGGATTAACTGACATTAACAATATCATATCAAGTTTATCCATGACATGTTCGAGAATACTCAGTGGTGTTGCAGGATTTAAAACCAATCCTGCTTGACAGCCGTTTTCTTTTATCAATCCTAACGTACGGTCAATGTGTTCTGAGGCTTCTGGATGAAATGTAATTATACTGGCGCCAGCTTTTGCAAAGTCTGGAATAATCCTATCAACAGGCTTAACCATTAAATGGACATCAATGGGGGCAGTGATTCCGTAATTCCTCAATGCCTCACAAACCAATGGGCCAATGGTTAAATTAGGTACATAATGGTTATCCATCACGTCAAAGTGAACCCAATCAGCACCTGCATCAATAACGGCTTGTGTGTCCTCGCCTAGACGTGCAAAATCAGCTGATAATATAGAAGGTGATATGATATAGTTTGGCATATTAAGACTCAATAATGTTTAAATTGACAAGATTAAATAGTATTTCTTAAGCCATAGTATTTGTCAACTATACTTTAAAAACCACGCAATTCTTTTACATCTTCCCATGCAGCTTGAATGTTTTGGGTTTTCTTTTTTGCAATTTCTACCATTTCTGGCGGCAAGCCTTTTGCGATAAGTTTGTCTGGGTGGTGAGAACTCATGAGCTTTTTATAAGCCCTGCGAATGACTGTTTTAGAGTCAGATGCTGAAACCCCTAAAACTTGATAAGAGTTGGCTTTATGTTGTCTTGGTGGTGTCCATTTTTGACGGTTGTTCTGACTTCTCTGGTTTGAATTTGTCCGGGATCTCGATTGGTTACTATAGCCATTCACATTAAAACCGCGCATTTTGACTAATGCAACAAACAACTGTTGAGGAAACCTTATCCTACTACAAACTTGTTCTAAAAACTGCCATTCTGCTTGGTTAATTCTACCCTCAGCGATTGCAACCTCTATCAACATTTCAAGAAACATTTGTTTAATACTATACGACCTACCAGATACCCTTTGGAATTTATCTAAAACCGAATTGATATTGAAATTTGATTGCTTGCCCAAATCAAAGAATTTAATCGCCGCTTTTCTTTGTGCTTTATCTAAACGCATGTTTTGCATTATTAGTTCGCACTTTTGAATTTCTTGTGGTGATATAACACCATCAATCTTTGCCAATTTCCCTATACTTGTGAACAAAGCTTCAAAGTAGCTTTCTTGTACTCGGGCTTTATGTGAAGGCCTGCCCAATACATTTTCAGCAATCCAATTATCAACCGAATAGCCAAAATAGCCAAGTAGTATCATGCCCATAAAATTGCCAGCTTTATAGCCAATTATCGCGCCAATTAATGCACCAATCATATTATTTGTGTTCCTAAAATGTTATTATCTGTTTTTCAAAATATTAAATTGCCATATTCTACCGCAAGCATGATAAATTTACCGCTTATTCATAAAGGAAAAGTCAGAGATGTCTATCAAATTGATGACAATACATTATTAATGGTCGCAAGTGACAGGCTCAGCGCATTCGATGTAGTATTGCCTGATACCATTCCATTTAAAGGGCAGCTATTGACCCAAATTTCAAATTATTGGTTTGAAATGTCTACTGATATTATTGCAAATCACCTCACACATACGCCAGTGCAAGAAGTCATTACTCATGCTGATGAAGATTTGATTGGCCGGGCTGTAGTGGTTAAAAAACTCAAAGCCTTACCTGTTGAGGCCATAGTTCGTGGTTATATCATTGGTTCAGGATGGAAAGATTATCAAAACACAGGAAAGATATGTGGTATTGACTTACCTGAAAACTTACAACAAGCAGAAAAATTTAAACAACCCATTTTTACACCTTCATCTAAAGCACAAGTAGGTGATCACGATGAGAACATTACGTTTGTTGAAATGATTGATAAGATCGGTGAAAAACTGGCCATTCAAATTAAAAACGTCTCTATCAAACTCTATGAAATGGCAGCAAAGCATGCAAATGAAAATGGCATCATTATTGCAGACACAAAATTTGAATTTGGGTTGGATCAAGATGACAACTTGGTACTTATGGATGAAATTTTAACACCAGATTCTTCTCGGTTTTGGAATAAAGCCAAGTATCAAGTTGGCACCAGTCCTGAAAGTTATGACAAACAATTTATCCGTGATTATTTAGAAACATTGGATTGGAACAAAACTTCACCTGGACCGCATGTGCCTAAAGAAATAATCAATGCCACCGCAGATAAGTACCAAGAAGCTTACCAATTAATTACGGGAGTACATTTCAAATGAATAAAACCCAAAGCATGCAACAGTTGTTAGATGAATACGCAACCAGCCATCAAAATAAAACCAATAAACTCATACATTATTTTGCTGTGCCTCTTATTTTTTGGTCGATTACAGCGATGTTATGGGCAGTAAAAATCCCATATGTTGAGAACCTTGCAATTGTTAGTACCGTTATTGCCAGCTTTTATTATCTGAGTAAAGATTTAATTGTTGCCATAGAAATGATTGTATTTAGTATTGTTTGCTTGGTATTGAATGATTTTCTTGAAAGTAAGGGCTTTCCTATTTTGAATATAGCCATAGGTGTATTTGTCATTGCTTGGATTTTTCAATTTATCGGACACAAGATAGAAGGCAAAAAACCTTCTTTTTTTAAAGACGTTCAATTTTTAATGATTGGCCCAGCATGGATTGTCAATCAACTTTTCAAGCGAAAAAGCACAAACAATTGATAAGCTAATTTAAATGACAGATCATCAAAAAGGCATAGCCGCAGGGTTGTTCTGTTTTATTTTTTGGGGCATAGCTCCCATATATTTCAAGTTGCTAGCAGATGTGCCCGCACTGGTTATTATCGCCCACAGAATCATATGGGGCGTCTTATTTTTATTTTTATTTCTTATCATTCGTGAACGCTCTCAATTATTTAAATCACTAAAAATCACTTATAAACAAATGGCTGTGTTACTCTTGAGTGGTACATTAGTAGCCAGTAATTGGCTTATGTTTGTATGGGCGGTGAACCATGATCAAATTTTAGCTACATCTTTGGGTTATTTCATCAATCCTTTGGTTAATATTTTAATGGGCGTATTATTTTTGAAAGAAAAATTAAGCAACACACAAAAAGTTGCTGTATTAATTGCTGCTTCTGCCACTGTTTTTCTTGGCATTTACATTGGGCAACCACCCTGGATATCTTTGTTTTTGGCTTTTAGTTTTGGACTTTATGGTTTGGTCCGTAAACAGTTAGATGTCAGGCCTTTAATCGGTTTATTTTGGGAAACATTATTGTTAATAGCACCGGCTATAATTTACTTGATTATGTTTGCTCCACAATTAAAATCCACGAGTAACATTACAACTGAATATTGGTTATTGTTTGTTTCTGGGTTAGTTACCGTATTGCCTTTAATTGGATTCAATTTGGCTGCAAAAAAATTACAATTAACAATACTTGGTTTTTTGCAATACATTGCTCCAACCATAAGCTTTTTTATAGCCGTATTTTTCTACTCAGAGGTCTTTACATTAGGCCATAAGGTCGCATTTGGAGGCATTTGGTTTGCCTTAATAATGATCAGTTGGGCGCCATTTAAAAATTTGATGAAAATCAAATGATGCAAGTATTGCCCTATCTGTATTCCATTGGAGCTGCTCAAGCTTTAATATTGGCGATAGCATTATGGAAAAAAGAAGTCAATTCTTTAAGCAATAGGATACTGGCTATTTGGCTGCTGTTTCTTTGCTTCGATTTAACTGTTAAGGCCATTTCTCTCAATAGTACGAATTACGGTTTTACATTATCTTATAGATTAGTTCAGTTCTTTCCATTTTTGTATGGCAGCTTTTTCTATATATATGTACGTACCTTAATTTCTAAGCAAGCTCTTAATTTTAAAGATCTTAAGCACTTTGCTGCTTTTATCGTTTTTGTGTCTATTAATATTCCTACATTAAGTGGTTTTTTTGAGTTAAGGCCTATTGGTTTAGAATATTTTGAAGTGACCTTATATATATCATCTATTAGTTATGTTACAGCTGGGTTGGTTTTGATATTTAAGTACCGAGAAAATTTGTCATTGCAACAAGTTGATATAAAAGAGGTAGATCTTCAATGGCTAATGGTCATGGGTTATTCACAAATGGTTATATGGCTAATAGCAGTGAGCCAATGGTTAATACCTATTCAGGGATATAACCACTGGACCATATATATTGCCGTTTCAATTTGGATTATAATAACGGGGTATTTAAGCCATTCTCAACCAAATATACCTCCAATCTCATCTATAAAAACGCCAAAATCAAAAATTAGTGAAGACAGGTTTGAAGAAGTCAAAGAAAAAATTAATACCTTAATAAATGATGAAAAAATACACCTACAACCCAATTTAAGCATTGGTAAATTGGCCATTTCATCTGGTTATCCTGAATATTTGATCTCATTGTATATCAACCGCAGTCATGGCATTAATTTTCACGACTTCATTAATAAACTACGCATTAATGACGCCAAAATTCAATTAACTCAAACAGATAAGGAGCAAACGATTTTAGACATTGCTTATGCTTGTGGTTATAATTCAAAATCAACTTTTAATGCAGCATTTAAAAAACACACCAATCAAACACCCAGCCAATTTAGGCATGAGCACCAACCAAGTTAGTATTGCGTTTAAAAATAATTAACTCAACAATAATGACATTAATCACCCAACACAACCATGCAGTTGGTACATACACTGTCAAGAATGGCATGTGTAAAACTCCTAACCCCAACCCAAGAAACACCCTCAATGTAATGGCTGCTGAAGTAAAGGCTATGCTGCGATAGATCCAAATTTTATGAGATTTAATGTTTCCATTGATGGCATATTTAATCGCCATAAATGTGGTCGCAAACCAAAAGATAGCTAAAAATCTGAAACCCCATTCTGCAACCCATCCACCTGTGGCGTTAAACGACATGATGAAACCAGATATTGATCCAAATAAAACAGCAATCGTATAGATGTAACCTACGGTTTTATGCGCCATTCGAGAATAGTTTCTAAGTTTATGACTCAACTGAAATGGCACAAGCAACAAAGCCAGCCCACCACCAAAAAAATGGGCAGGTATTTCAAGTCCAGCATTGGCAAATTTAATCACAAAATCATTATTAGGATCAATTTGCTGAAACAAAAAGTAGAAAGCATAAGCAGATACACCAAAACACATTAAACTATAAAAGCCATAAAGGGATAAACGAAAAAAGTTATACATTGATAAGGTTCCAAATATTTACAATGACTTAATTATTATTTTTTAAATGTGTTTTTTCGTCCTGATTGGCTGTTTCGTACACATATTTGCTAAATAACAGAGATTTATAAAGGCATATAACTCAGTTTGAGTATATTTTCATTTAACTTTGTTGCCTTCGTGGTAAAACATTTCAGCTTAATTATAATGTTGTCATGCTGTCTC
>CAJXVJ010000074.1 GCA_913061105.1 uncultured Alcanivoracaceae bacterium
CGAGATTTCTGCCTGTCTCGTGGGCTCGGAGATGTGTATAAGAGACAGCCCTATTACCATATCATTTCTCGATGCGTTCGTAGATCATATCTTTGTGGCTTTGATAGACTTACAAAAACTTCATTTGAACACCGAAGGCAATGGATAGTTGATCGGGTAAAGTACTTAGCATCTGTGTTTAATATTGATGTGTGTTCGTATGCTATTATGAGCAATCATTATCACTTGGTTTTAAAAGTAAATGAGACAAAAGATTGGTCTATTCATCAAGTCTTAATTCATTGGTCATCATTATGTAAATTACCATTTCTTTGTCAAAAGTTTATGGATAAACAATTGATGACAAAAGCTGAAATGGATATGGTTTTAATAATGACCAATGAATTCCGAGAACGCTTAATGAATATCTCATGGTTTATGAAACTCCTAAACCAAAACATTGCATTCAGGGCAAATAGCGAGGACAATTGTAAAGGCCACTTTTTCGAATCACGCTTTAAAAGTCAAGCACTGCTTGATGAGAGCGCCTTGTTAACGTGCATGGCATATGTTGATCTTAATCCAATTCGAGCTGCTATGGCACGTACTCCTGAAGCATCTGACTATACTTCTATACAAGAAAGAATAAAAAACAATAATACAGATCTACTGCCTTTTGGAAATGATGATATACCTTATTCACTTTCTTTATATTTACAACTTGTTGAATTAACAGGTAGGGCGGTATTAGAATCAAAACGTGGAAGCATTCCTAAAGAATTACCAGATATTCTCGAACGATTAAACTTAAACCCAGATACTTGGATGGATGAGTTAACTCAATTCAAAACCAGTGGCATCACAGCTGTCGGCACAGTGAATCAGCTCAAAGACTTTTGTCAGAGTGTTGGTAAAAAATGGTGTTCAGGCATACAGTTAAAACCCGCTTTAGAGTAGTTAATTTTCACAATTAATTCATTTACACTAATCAAGTGTGATGGTTAGCTTTGTATTGAATAAGGCAAATCTATAAAATTCAAACGAATCAAACAAAAACACACATATCTTTAGTTCAGAAACATAAAAACAATCAACAATCAAACCTAAACTATTGGGTTTTGGCTTGATTGTTGTTTTGAAAAAGCGTGTGTCCTTGTTATTCGTGTCCTTGTTATTCACTTGTTATTCATTGGGTTTTGGCTTGATTGTTGTATTGAAAAAGCGTGTGTCCTTGTTATTGTATTTTACAACCAGATTCTTTAAATATTGCTAGTAATACGCTTTCTTTTGTACTTTTAACTTTTGCTTTTATCATAAATTCATCTGTAATATTTTCAATTATCGAATATTCTGGAAAATCCAAATCCAAATCCAACCGTAATACTGTTAATGAATTAGTAAAAAGTTCAACAATATATGTATTACTACTATCAGGATACATATTTATCAACATACTATTTTCAGGAAAAATTCCATTATTGCTTAATTGATCATAAAAACTTTCATTTAATAATGTCTTATTAAAGTATTTTCTATTTAATTCTTCTATATCGCTTCGAAGTTCTTTTTGTTTTTTTCTCATTAACATATTATATACCACCAGGATGTGCAGTTAATATATTTCCTAACTTATCAGTAATAACGGAAAAAACATTTGTTGGAGCTCCACCAAATTTTGTTGCTAAATTTCCTACTATTTTATCACTTGTTATTGTTCGTGCAAAACTACCAGATTCAAGCATTTTTACTTGTGAACTTATTGTGTTTTTTGCGCCAAGTAGCGATTTCAATTCGGTTTGAGAAATAGTAAATTGGCTTTTATTAAAAATTCTTGATGGATCAAAATGGCCTTTGATCACATGAGAAAACCCATCATTGGATATATTAATTCTTGATTGAACCCGCCCAGGAATTCGAGGAGTCCTCGATAGTTTTTTAATCAGATTTTGGACTTTTCCTTTAGCTGATAAGTATTTTTTCTTAACAAAATTCCTCCCTGTTTGAGTAATTGCTGTACCAATTGATAAAACAGTAACGCCACCTGCAATCCATCTTTCAAGATTCGATGCAGGTAAGTTCATTGACATATTATATGTAGTACCATCTATATTTGCTTGCCCTAATGAAACACTTTTTTGGCCAGTCATTGCAACTTGAGAGCTTGCCCACATTTCTACAAAGACGCGTTTAATTTCACTGGCTAGTAACTCTCTAAAAGTTTGACCTATTACAGTTGCTGTATCCATTATATAATCAATGCCTTTTGCAATTTCACCAGCTGCTTGTGAACCAGTTTTTAATGAGGTTTGTGTCAAAACTTTACCAGTTGTAGAGATTTCTGAAATAATTCCATCCGTTAATGGAGATGATAAGGCTTCTGTAGTTTTCTCAGTAATAGTCTGGGCGGCCCCTTTTAACCCCGTGGCGGGATTTCCTTTAATAAGGTCGAATATATTATTGGTTACCGCAGCTGTAGCCATTGCTGTTATACCAGATATTAATGCACCTTTTAAGCTACCTGTAATAATTGCTCCTGAAGCAAAGCCACCAAAAAAAGCTGCCCAATATACATTTGCAATTTCAAATCCAAGTGGACCAAGTAATATACCTGTTGCAATCCCAATAGCAATACCTAAAGCTTGCCTTAAACTAAAATACCCACTTGGATCGGTATAACTCAGCGGATTATTATATACATAAGTATATCTATTAAATGATTGTGTATTGGTTGGGTCTTGCACAAAAGGATCGGCTTGTAACACACGCCCTAAAGCGGCATCATAAAGCCTGCCACCCATATTGATGATACCAAAGGCATCGACCATCTCATGTCCAGTATAACCACGATTGGTAAAGCCATCCATTTGTTGTCTGATGTTTGGGATGGTGATTTGGTCCCAGTTAGTTGGCAGTCTTCGCTCTCCCCAGGCAGAGAAACTCATTTGTTGTAAAATTGTTCCACTGGCATCAGCAATAGTATCGATGCTACCTAAATGATCAGTAAATAAATAGGCTTCAGTGGTATTAGTACCTGTTTCTGTAATTATCGCATAATTTCCCAGTTGGCGTTTGTATTTGGTTATGCCTCCATTGTATTCAATTTCAACATTGCCAATAAAGTAAGTCACCTTGCTTTGTCCATTTTCTTCATCGATACGGGCAAACTTTTGTCTTGAAGTACCATACTTATATCTGGATTGTGCAATGGGATTTGATGAGTCGTTGCCAGTCCATATTTTTTCCACTTTATTGAATGTATTGTATTCAATATTGCGATTCTGAAACGAACCATTTTCTGTTTGAAAATTGGTCATTTTTGTGTTGTTGCCATTGGCGTCATATTCATAGACTTGACCACCTTTTTGTGTCACTTGGTGTGGGCTGTTGCCTATAAATGTTGGACTTGCATTGAGATAACTGTATGTTTGATTATCTTTGCTGGTGATATTGCCCTTACCATTGTATCCAATCGAGGTGATTTCTGTGGTGTCACTTGGTAAAGGATTACCATTACAGTTGGTATTGAATCTGTCATATCTACGGGTGTCGGTTAAACGATTAAGGCTGTCATAGTACAAACATTCACTCATGCCACTACTTGGATTGTTAATGTCTTTAATGTCAGCACGCTTGCGCAGGTTGCCTAATTTATCATACCCATAACTGTACCAGATTTTGGCACTTAAACTGTCGTTGATGATATCGGTCATAAAACCCCGGTCATCATCAAAGTAATAATCTGTGACCAGATTGGCCGCTTTCGTATCTTGTGTGATGTTGCCTCTGTGATCGGTGTTGTTTATTTTGTAGTATTGTTGTGACTCATCATCTGCGTTGGTAATATTTTCCAAAAACCCTTGTGAGTTGTAGTTATTTTTGATGGCTTTACCTGAGGCATCCTGCTCAATCTTACTTCTTGAGTATCTATCATAGTAGAGGCTTTGAGAGAATTGACAATCAAAACCATTGTTACAGACATTTTCTGTGTCTATGAACTCTGTGGTAATACTGCTAAGGCGTTTAAGGCTGTCATAAGTATAATCACGTCTAAACGCATCAGGACCTAAGAATTCCACTTCAGATGATATCTGGTTACTACTGGGATTATAGTTTTGTTGGGTGCTGAGTTTTTTAATACCATTGCTATCAAAGTTTTCGGTTAAATCTACTCGACCCAATTCATCGCGGTAAGTATATACGTATTGGCCTTTGGCATCTGTGACTTTTATGATTTCACCTTCGGCATTATAAGAACTGAGTGTGGTACCTGTGTCTACATCTTCACTTTTAGTTTTTCGTCCTGCTTTGTCATAAGTGTTTTTGATTAGTAGTTCTGTTGAGCCATCAGCGGTGCGTTTGATATCGGTTACTAAACCTTGAGAATTGTAGATATAGTTAATTCTATTTCCTAAATGATCTTGAGCCTGAAGCAACTCACCCAATGCATTTTTAGTTTCTATTTTATTTTGGTTTAAGGCATTTGTTGTGCTGGTAATAAAGCCAGAATAATTAATAATTTCGGTAGCACCATCAGGCAGTATAACTTTAGTGACTCGATTGTAGCGGTCATATTCCGTGTTGGTTTCTGGGATTAAGGCTGCGTTTGTTTCTCCATAAAAATAAGGACCAACTGTGGTTACAGCTCGGCCTAAATCATCATAGTATTGATCATTGATTACCCATTGCTCATTGGCTATCGTGCTGCCATCATTGTTGTTATTAAAACTTCGTGCAGTTGTACTGATGGTTCTGCCGAGCTTATCTATAAAGGCATAACTTAATGCCCCGCCAGATGCTTTATTAGTGACTCTGATTATGGCATCTGTTGGACAGAGACTGGCTGATGTTCCTGTTATATCGTCACACCATATTTTAGAAACATAAGACCAAGAACCCAAAGATGAATAACTGGTTTGAGCGGTTCCAAATGTATCATAAGTGTTGGTCAGAGTTGTTCCCAATAAATCCGTTGTGGTCAATGGGTTGCCATATATGTCTCTTGATGTGATTGTGCTAACAGTTTGGGCCAATGAGTTTTTTACCTGATTAACATAACGGCCTTTTGCATCAAATACAAGTTGATTGAATCGGTGTATCTTAGTCGGATTGTTACTATCAGGTATATCATTGGATAAATTAGTAGTATTAGCACATTGAGCATTGTTGAAGTCGAAACCTGAACAAGAAATGGTTTTCAGCTCATTACCAAAATTGTCATACTCGTGCAATATTCGTAAGAATTTATCAGCACCATCATTGGGTAAACGGCGCTCTTCGCTTAACAGGCCTGTGGTATTGTTATAATCATATTGCATCAATGAATTAACAGAGGGTTTACCTGGTCTTGATACAGTGGTACTGGTGCTACGTAACAATCCAATTTTCCAATTACTGGTTAAGTTGTCATATAAATTGGTACTAGTTGTGGTATGTAATAAATTAGTGCTTGGTAGTGCTGGATTGTACGCACCATCATAAATTTTTACTGTATTATTAGTTGGATTACCAAAACTATCATGACCTGAGGTTTGTACACGGGTTTTTAGCAAACCGGACCCGTTTGGTGCATAGGTTTTTTCAATGGTACTATTGATGTATGCAAATTGTGATTTTCCAGCTGTAAATGCTTTAGCAAAAGTATTGGTTGTTTGTGACAATAAGACAGGCGTTGGAGTACCGCTTGATGCTCTTTGAATGTCTTCACAAACTTGTCCTGGAAAACATGGTGGGGGAAAACAACTGCCATCACCTGTGCAAACAATTGGTGGTATAGGTGCGACTTCATATTGTGAAACAATTACTGTTTTAGGTAATCCTATGTACGGAAACTCTTGATTATAGGTTGTTTGTGTTTGCAATAAATAATTTTGATTTTCAATAGATCCTTTAACGGGTACCGAGGTTATAATTTCTCCAAAGCCTAAAAAGCCACGTCCACCAGTTTGTACTCGTGCATCTTTATACTGGTAGGTCATTGTAGTTCTGGAATTTGCATCTGCCTGTGTTGGTGTATCTGTAGAGACACTATTAACCGCAAATATGCTACTTATATAATCAAAAACAGGAGAGCCATTTCCATAGTTCAATATATTTGCGCCTGTACCTTGATTATAGGTGGTAGAAAATGTAAGTGCTTGGTATCCAATACTAGTTTTGGCATCAAAGCCATTGTTGATTTCTACTATTTTGTCAATGGCTTTATAGGAATCTTCTCGGGTATAAATTCTTTGTATTCCCGATGAATCAATGCGCAATTGGTCCTCGCGACCATCGCCGTTTAAATCTAAAAATAGATTGACATTACTAGTTAAATTGATGGCTTCGGTATTTTGAATTGTTGCATTTGAGAAACCATTACCATTCCATGTTCGTAAATAATAATTTTTATTTGTAAAGTTTGATGGATAATATAAATCAATATAACCATCTCCATTGTGATCAAACAATTGTAAGTGATCAGAATTAGTAATGTCTCCTGTTTGAGTAAAGAGTGTGCGTCCTGTCCCGGTTGCAAGCGCATATTGCCAACTTTCACCTATTCCTTTGGATAATACGTCTGTTAATCCATCAGCATTGATGTCAACGAATTTAATGTTTTTATCAGCATCACTGAATAAGGATGATGCTTGTGCAATATGATATTTTTGTGTTCGATAATCCAATTCGCCATTACTACCAATACCTTGACCAATAAATGCTATCCAGTGGGAAGACATGAGTGTCGTTACATCTCCTCCTTGAATAACTGATGTATTTGAATTTTCAGAAGAAATTTGACCAGAAGAAATAAATCGATAGTCTGGTTGTTCAGTCGGCATATTTGAACGTTGTGAATAAGTAGTCTGATAAACATCACTCCTTAGAATAAGATCTGCAACCCCATCTCCATTAACATCATGTGTCCTGATATTCAGTTCATCATCGGTGAAAAAACGATATGCCATGTCATTGATACAATTAGTAGCGCAGCTGGGGTTAGGAACGCCATCGATTTGAGTTGGGTGGTTTGGCAAATCTACGTTAATCAATGTATTAGAAAAAATATAGCCATTAGAGCCATTCTTTTCTAGGTATCTTACTGACAATCCTGCTAGATCATAGAGTAAATCAGCCAAGCCATCGCCGTTCATATCAACAATTTGAAAGTCAACATCTGCAGTAGTTGATGGTATTCCTGACGCTATAGAACTACTACTAAAACCTAAAGTTCCCTCTAGTGCCAAATGAACAAACCAGTTTGCACCTACCTGTTTGAGTAAATCCTGCCTACCATCTGCATTAAAATCAATTAAGTGCCATTTGTTATCAATTTCTGAACCAGTTGGTGCGCTTATGGTTGTAATTGAACCAATGTCAAAACCAAATGATCCATTGGCCAATGCCACTTTAAAGGTATTGGAATCATTATCTACAAAAATTAAATCCGCACGACCATCACCATTTATATCACCCAATTTAGAACTTTTTAAGTTTCGAGGAAAAGCAGCAGCTCCAGTTGATGTGGTTTTAAAATTAACATTGGGTTGTGACCAATCAAATGTAGTAATGGGCAAACAACTTGACCCTCTACATTCTGAAAACGATGTCATTATCGAACGATTTGAATGAGTTGAGTTATTATAAAACAAAGTATAAGTTCGAACATTCGTTCCATCAATAGATGAATCAATAGATGCCAAACGACGAGTCATGCCCACTTTTGCCCCTGCAATATAAGCAACGGTTTTATCATTTCTTGTGTTTTCATAGTTAAAGGAAATGTTGTTATACGGTGCTAATACTGGATTGGCTAAGTGTCCTGTGTAATCGACATCAAGTAAGGCAAATTCTAGATCCCCATACTGTTGATAAGTATAATCAATATAATTGCTCATATTATCCGTAAAACGACTAATGGCCCAAGCATATGTTGGTGAGCCTGCAACATCGGTTGCCTGAATTGCAGAATCGCTGGTATCGCCATAGTATGCTTTTGATCCATCTTTCCGTTCAATGGTAAATGTATCGGTTGTGGATAGATAAGTTACCCTTGCAAATTGATCGCGTTCGGTTCTATAGGTTGATAAATCATCCCAATAATTGCTGCCAGTTACCAGATATAGTCTTTCACCATTTAAACAAAGCTTATCCTGTGTACTCCAAGTAATCGGCAGAGGAATAATGCTGCTTGCACCATCACGGGATTCTTCAGTTTCTCGGCAACGTGTAATGATGGTTGTACCACTAAGTGCCCAACCAACCCCAGCCACACCATTGCCTGATCCACTGGAATAGTTTAATGATATTTGTGGTGCTAATCCTGCTGTTCCAGCTCCTGTTAAAATAGGAATTGAGTAATTGGCTTGACCCATTTGATCGGCTTGAAAACTGCCAGCAATTGAACCAACAAATGTATCTCCAACTGGTTCAATTGAAGGTACATCGGTAATGGGAGCAATATCGTCTGATACATATGAACCGGTTGTACAATCTGAATCACATTGTGTCTGAGTTGATTGCCATTCACCACAAATTGTAGTTACACAAGCCCTTATTTCGAAACTTGCAATTGATGCACCTATAACATTTAATTCGATAGGGAGTACTTGTGCCTGTGCGCTTGTATATGTTCTTATATCATTGTTATCACCATTTACACGTATTTCATAATCAGTCACTTGCCAAATATTATGGTCTTGTTTAGACCAATCTAAAGAATATGTATTTTGTGATATTATTGATGCACTAAATCCAGTGATAGCATCAGGTGCACATGTTGCTGGCATTTCAAAATATTTACCTGGGTTGGGTGAGCCACAGGCTTCCATTTCTTTTGGGACTCCTGCTACAGTAGTTTCTAGCCCTTGGCTTAAATCAGTCGCATCATAGTTATCATAAATGTCTTTTGTGGCATAAAGTGCCGAACATGTCATGGCCTCAGATCCAGTAGTATAAACAATAGAGGGAATTAGATTGGGGTAATCATTATCCAAATCGAAAGGATTGCTAGCTAGCTTGATTGTATCAATTGTTTTTAAGTTTTGATTAGCCCATAAGTTAATATTACCTATTGGTCGAGAACCAACCAAATGTTCTACATTGGTTTGTTCCATACTTAAGTTACAAATACCTGCAAATGAATCTACTGATTGAGTTGCATTCATATTGAGAGATTTGCCTATGGATAAGTTACTCAAACCAACTATTTCCGAACAGTCTTGGAATGAAACAAAGTTATCACCTCCAATCCTTAGATCGACAATATTTTTGCCAGCTAACGAATTACAACTACTTAGGTTGGATTCTAACAATAACAAATTAATTGTTTTGGTTGGAAGATTATCAAATCCTCCCGCAATAGGGTTATCATTGAAATCTAATAATGTCATTTCAGAAAAACTACTAAGATCAGGTATCTGTGTTAGATTCAAACTCCATAATTTCAAGATGCTAAGTGATGTCAAGTCATTGAAATTTAATGATGTTATATCAACTTGAGGGTTATAAAGAATATATAACTGAGTTAAATTTACTAGGCTATTTAATGCAGAAATATTTGTAAACTGTTGGTTTGTACTTAGGAATAATTTATCTAAATTATTTAAACTAGCAATCTCTATTATGTCATTGTTATCAACAGGTTTATCGATACAATAAACGTTGGTAACTTCTGACAAGAGAAGTGTGTCATTATTGATACATGCCCGTAAGTTATCCGACAAGTCAGCTACGGTTAGTTCAACAACATCAAGTTCTTCTACTACAAGTGAAATATTAGAAATACTCATCTCATTATTGTACAAGGATGAATCTATGTTTAGAGGAAATACAGGTGTTGTGAGGCTTGTATAAAAGACAGTATTGTTTTTTAAGTAAAGAACATTGCTGTCCTTGACCTCAACGCTAAAGACGTCATCTGTGACAAAAGTTCCGAATGATCCTTTAAAGCTGCCTTTTTCATAAACTCTAATATTGTTACTATATAAATAAATAGCATAATCAATGTCTTTATAAGATTGGGAACTGTCTCCATTACTCAAACCAAACATGGCATTTGAGCTTGTTTCTTTTTGAAATTCTAAATAGCCATTTCCAGTTAATGCATCTAATGAAATTGCCCCACCTGTCCAACCATTAGCAGCTGTTTTGGTAATACTGGTCGGAGTTGTACTAACGCCAACTTCATTTAACCAAGTTATACCAGATGACTGGTTTGGGTCAGTAATATCGAAAAATGTATCATCACTCACTGGTCCATTACCACTGCTATTAAATGCTGTTACAGCCCATCTATAATTACCATATTCCAAATTGGCAATAGGTGTAAAACTAGTGTTATGTATAAAGCCAGTGTTAATTAAATCCTTATCTATTACAACTGTATTTGTATCTATATTTTCAAGAATTAAGTTGTACCCAGATGCATCAATAACGCTTGACCAATTAAAAGCTGGTGTTGTATCAGTGACTGTTCCAGTAGGTGAACTTAATATAGGTGCATTTGATGGGGCAGCCACTCCAGTTGACAACAGAGAAACATTTGTGAATATTACATTTGATGAATACAATGCAGTATCTATGCTTAAAGGCATTGTTGGCGTTGTAAGGCTTGTGTAAAAAACAACATTGTTTTTTAAAAAAAGAATTTCTCCATCTTTGACTTCAACTCGGAATAAATCATTGGAAGTAAATTGGCCAAACGATCCTTTAGACTCGCCATTTTCATAAACTTTGACACTATTACTAGAGAAAAATAAGGCAAAATCAATATCCTTATAAGATACCGAGCTGTCCCCGTTGCTCAAACCAATCATAGCATTTGAATGTGGCGCTTTTTGAAATTCTATAAAGCCATTACCTGTTAGTGCCTCATTAGAACTTGCTCCGCTATCCCAAGCAGAAGTAGTCCCTGTTTTGGTGATACTATTGTGTGTGGTTGTCACACCTACTTGGTTTTCCCATGTAATGGCTGATGCATTTTCAATGGATAAAAATGTTAAGGCGGCTATTATTAGGTGCAATAATATTTTTGATTGTAAGATCATAAGTTTCTCTGTTTCTATAAGATAGTTTTATTAAGTGCCGCAATTGTAGACGAAAGGCGCATTTTAATTATTTAATTTAAGGACTAAAAGTTTTAATATTAGGACATTTACAAACGCAGCCCTAAAATAATTAGTTGATTGAACTGTAAGTAGTGCTTTGATCATAAAAACTACAATTTTAAATGATCCTAAATTAATTTGATGACAACCTTTTTATTAATAATTAAATCTGGTTTTTTATATGCGTAAAAGGCTTATTAGCCACAGTTTTGGACTTGTACTCACGCAAAGTAATAAGAGTCACAAAAAAGACAAATCATTGGTTAGAGGTGCTTTACAGGTGGCTATAACCAGAAGAAAACCTAAAACAGAAGTCATTTGTCACAGTAATCAGGGTGTTCAGTACAATTCAACGGAATATAAGGCATTACTGACAGAAAACAACATGACACAAAGTATGAGTAGAAAAGGGTGTTGTTGGAACAATGCAGTAGCAGAGAGCTTCTTCAACAACATCAAAAATGAATGATATGGCATTATAAGTTTAAGAATAGAAATGAAGCAAAATTAGCTATTTTTAATTACATTGAAATATTTTATAATCGGCAACGAATTCATCAATCATTGGGCTATAAAACACCGAATGATTTTGAAACTGGTGTCATTTAACTAACTGTCCGTGAAAGTAGGTATACCTAAGCCTGTCCCTGCTTTCTCTGGCGATGTCTCTTAACAAGGGATAAACAGCACCAATTAAATCATTTTCCACTGAATTATCTCCAGCTATCCATTGATTTAACATGACAGTAATGTTGTTAGTAGATTTTTCCACTTGGGGATTATAGCTTATTGGTACTGACTGCGTAAATAATTCATCGCCAATTGAATATCGGCTTGTTGTCCAGGAGTGAGAATAGTTGAGACATAGGTGTTAAAGTCTAAACCACAAGCGGCTTGATTTCTCATGCAGAAGGTAGCCATGATTGTGCTGTTAGGTTGGCAATCAGTGCCTAAGCTACATAGGTACAATTGGTGTGCATTGCCTTGGATGTATTGGACATAATCATAGTCATGGTTGGCCAATACGCTTTCTAAGTCCCAGTGAATGACTTCTTGATAATAGGTCTCAAGGTATTGTGGCGCTTCTTGCAATATATTTGGGTCATTTTGTCGTAATAAGTCTTGAACTTCAATTTGCGATAAACTACTGGCATCCACTTCTTTGTTTATGATTTTTCCCCATAAGCTTGTGGGTTTGGCATTTTTTATTTGCGAAATCACATGGTTTTTATCTGTCAGGGACAATTCTGGTTGTTGGCGGTTGAGGTTTTCACAGTAATCTTTGTATTGTTCGAAATACTGCACTTGCTTGTCCTCCATTCTGAGTTTGACTTGTTGTAAATATAGGGAATATTTATTGTCGTCTCCTAATTGAGTGAAGCACAGTCGATTATTGACATATACTAAGTGATTATTGATTACAGGATCGGGGTCATAAGCGTAATCAGTGAGGGGTTCTGCTTGTTTATCTTGTGATGGTTCTTTAATGGAAGCTTGCGTGGCTTGTGGTTTTGCTTCAGGTATATTTGCGACATTATCACTTTTGCTTGTGTCTTGTTTAGTAATGGTATCATCAATTTCGAAAGTCTGTTCGCTGCTATTTTTATTGACAAAGAAATAGGTCGTAATCAAGGCAATAACCATTAACAAAATTAATTTATTGCGCATACCTGTTCACCATAAAGTTAAAATAAGCAATGACATCATTCAATTGATTTTGGCCAATATAAAAATTGAAGTAAAAATCTTCTAAATTACCACCACAGGCTTGATTGAACATGCTGTCTCGTAAACCCAAACAATAACTCATCATATAATCTGACTGCGCATCACATGGATAACCCATTGAACAGGCCACAAGTGGTGTGACAAGTCTGTTTAAAATTCTAATATAATAAGAATCTTGAAGGCCTGTTTGTGTTTTCATTCTCTGTATGACTGTTGAGTCTTTTTGGTAATATTCTGGTTCGTATAATTCCTTTACCAATACAATATAGGCATCTGGTGATGTTACTTTATGTAAATAATCATCAATAGAATTTAGGTAACCATTGGTTTGTTGTTTTCGTTGCACCATGTTATCTTGGTTTATGGTTCTACTGGTTAATAGTTGATTTCTTAAGGTTTCGACTTCGTCACTTAATAGGTTTATTTGATGAGTGTGTTGTTCAGTCAATACTTCATTGCTCTCATATAATTCAATAATAACAGCAGACAATTCTTGGATTTTTTCTGTGATAAAATGTTGTTGCTCGGGAGGCAAATTAGAAACGGGGTAAGTAGCATCTAGATAATCTCTTTGAAACCGTTTTAATTGCCTGACCATTTCTAATGCATGAGATAATTGATTGGCTTCGTCTGTCTTAGGAGAAGTCTTATTAAATCGACTTTCAAGTTTACCAAGAATTTGATAATAATCGTCTTCTTCATTGACATCTCCTACATCTTGAATCATGGTTTTACAGATGTCTACATGTTGTTGGTAATACATGTTTTGTTGAGGTGTTGGTTCATTTTGAGATTCTCTAGGGTTGTGTTCAAACCGTTCTGCTAAAGTTTGTAAAGGGTCTTTCTCATTGTGAAAATCTTCAATGTCGGTATAACAATTTGGAAAATACTGCCAGTCACGGTAGGCGGTAATATAGTCTAATACTAATTCAGTTTTTTCTTCTGGTTGAATGGTTTGGGTGTATTCAACGACAGTTTCTTGAGGTTTTGATTTGGCTTTTTTAGTGCTTTTAGACCTGTCTCTTATACACATCTCCGAGCCCACGAGACAGGCAGAAATCT
>CAJXVJ010000075.1 GCA_913061105.1 uncultured Alcanivoracaceae bacterium
TCTACACAGAGTAGATCGTCGGCAGCGTCAGATGTGTATAAGAGACAGGACCACTACTGAAATTAGTATTACTCATAGAAGATTGAACAAGATCTACCTGATCTCTTAATAAGCCAAGCTTAGCTGTCACTTCATGCGGGTCTACTTTTGATGTTTTTTTGTCAAGTCCAAGAATGTCAGCCCACACTTCAGCAGCAGACTCTTTTTCTGTAGCCTTCGCCGCTTTCTCAACACAGCTCAGAACTCGTTTTGCTGGATTTGAAAAATTACTCAATATCTATTCCTCGGAAAGCTCATAACGCCTGAGTTCAGCGGCGTTTGAGGCGACGCATGCTTTTGCGAAAGCAAAAGTGCGTGGCGGGTCAAACGTCCGCTGCAACGATTTGTTAGCAGTCGGCTCACCACACATACATGCTGGACTGCTTGTTCATGATTTTGAGCTTCAACGGTTCGGAGCATGCCTGTTGGCTTACGCCATAGCACACATGAAGCGGCAAAAGATGCTCCTCCCGAGGATGACAAAACCTTCCTCCAGGCGCATCAAACCAGTGCGTTAACTTTTGTACTCTTTCTTCTTCCGAGTATTCCGAATTGCAACACGTATCATGCAACCACTGCTCAAAACTGTGGTTCAATTCACTTGTCTTAGCATCGTCTGGAGCAAAAAACGCCTTCATATTGTGAAATGAGAACCCCGAGCCGATTAGCAGAATATTTCTCTGGCTTAAACCGCTTAAAGCTTTGCCAATAGCGATATGAGCCGAGGGGTCTAGCGAGCGAAGCAATGAAAGCTGGATGCAAGGAATATTTGCTTCCGGATACATAATTTTCAGCGGAATAAAGACACCGTGGTCTAAGCCCCTTTCGTGATCCAGCTTAGCCTCAATTCCTGATGTATCAAGCAACCGATATATCTCGCGAGCTAACTCGGGGTCACCCGAGCATGGATACGTAAAGGTATACGACTCGTCCGGAAACCCGTAGTAGTCATATATCAGTGAAGGAGTTGACGACGCAGTTATAGTGGCAACATCTTCTTCCCAGTGGGCACTAACCACAACGACAGCATCCGGAAGCTGGAGGCGCCCAGCTAATGCTTCAAGACAAGCGATCATTTCACTATGCCCCGGATCTCCGAGAAGCGGCATGGGACCACCGCCGTGAGAGATAAATATGGGTTTTATTCCGTTTCTCACTATCTTTCCCTCCGACTGCTAACGCCTCAAACACCGGCTTGGTGAAGTTGGCGGCTTTTTTGGAACAAAAAAGGTGACAGCTTTGCCAAGTCCGAGTGCTTTGACTTGTTAGCACTAGTCTTCATCTGCAAACCATGCACAACCAACCACCTCGTTAAATATTACAATTACACCAGTATCAAAAGTTGCATCGGTGGCTGGTGACCATGATGGCCCAACATTTAGATTTGTTCGAGATTTCCCATACTCGCCATTGGTATAGAATATGGCCCCACCTCCAAAATCATCTACAAATTCCACGGCCAGATTTTTAGCCTTTTCGGAAGACATAATTTTTACGTTATAGGCCATGTCTTTATGGAGAACGCTCTTTAAAACCTCTACAGCCTCGGCACGTTCGATTTTTTTATAGATACCACTTTCATTCGAAAGGCCAAATAGCTCTGCGGCTAACCCAACAGTCTTAACCTTTGCCCCTTTGATTCCAGCGATACAACCACCACGAGCTTTCTGAATTTTCTTGTATATATCCATGTGACCCCGGGGTGCTAACAACTTGATAGTAGTGCATTTGTGCACATTAAATTATGTAAAACCATCATTTTTATGCCTTATTTAGTGATAATTGATTGTAACATAGGTATTTTTCAAATAAAAGTGAATGTTTTATGCGTAATATTCGTGATTAATTTGCACTAATGCACTATTATCAGTAAATATCGTGTTTATTGTGCATTTTTTAAATATTTCAACTCTTACAAATTCAATAAAAATGATAAATATTTTTAAAAATTTGTTCATTGATTAGTCGAGACTGTTGTCGCAAATTTATACGGTGAGTTTTTACCCACCACATTTAATAATGAAAAATTATCGAGGCAAACTAAACATTGATGATGGGCGTGGCCCATCTTACACAAACATCTGTGTTTAACAAAACTAACTTCTTAAACCAATGCCTTTATTCAATAAGTGCAAACATAGGGCAGTTAACAAGACCACAAAGGTTAAGATAATGGCATAGGCAGTATAAATATCAACATCGGAAACACCAAGAAACCCATAACGAAATGCATTAACCATGTATAACACTGGGTTAAATTTAGAGATGGTTTGCCAAATATCTGGTAACAACGAGATAGAGTAAAACACGCCACCCAAATAAGTCAGTGGGGTTAATACAAAAGCAGGTATAATCGCTATGTCATCAAATTTTGTTGCCAAACAGGCATTAACAAATCCAGCTAAGGCAAAGACAACTGAGGTTAATACGACTGTTGATAGAACTATCCAAATATTGTGTATTTGAATCTCGGTAAAAAACAGTGAGATTAATGTCACAATTCCACCAACCAATAAACCCCGTGATAATGCGCCCAAGACATGACCAAATAGTATCACCCAATTTGGCATCGGAGAGACCAACATTTCTTCTACATGTTTGCTAAATTTTGCGCCGAAAAATGATGAAACAATGTTGCCATACGAATTGGTAATCACCGACATCATGACCAATCCAGGTACGATAAATGTCATGTAATCAAATCCACCCATCTCCCCTATTCTTTTACCGATAAGGTTACCAAAAATGACGAAATACAAGGTCATTGTGATGGCAGGTGGCAATATGGTTTGAGACCAAATTCTTAAAATGCGAACCACTTCTTTGCGGCCAAGGGTAAATAATGCGGTTAATGCAACACTGTTCATGACTGATTCTCCATTTCTTTCTGGTCTTCGCTTTTGTGTGTCATTTTATAAAAAAGCTCCTCAAGTCGATTGACTTTATTGCGCATTGACAAAACTTTATAACCCAATCCATCAATGCTTTTAAACACATCGTTTAAAGCTTTTGATTTATGTACATCTAATTGTATTGAATTGTCCTCAGTAATTTCTGCATCCAGTAACTTTAGTAATTCTTCACTTGGGTTTTTATCTAAGTCAAAAATAAACGTTTCAATGTCTAAGGTGCTCAATAGTTGCTTGATTGTTGTGTTTTTAATGATTTCACCGTGATTAATAATCGCAATATTTTTACACAATTGTTCGGCTTCTTCTAAATAATGGGTGGTCAGAATAATGGTGGTACCAGCATCGCTGATTTGTTGCACAAATTCCCACATAGAACGGCGAATTTCAATATCAACACCAGCAGTGGGTTCATCAAGTATCAATAACTTTGGCTCATTCATCATGGCCCTGGCTATCATTAACCTGCGTTTCATGCCACCAGACAAACTTCTGGATATTGTTTCTTTCTTATCCCACAACTGTAATTGCTTTAAGTATTTTTCTGCTCTTTCGATAGCGGCCTTTCTTGGAACGCCATAATAACCGGCTTGATTGACCAAAATATCCATTGGTTTTTCGAACATATTGAAATTAAATTCTTGTGGAACCAAACCAATGTGAGATTTTACTTTATTGCGTTGTTTGGTCAAACAATCACCATAAACTTCTACATCTCCAGATGTGGCATTAACCAAGGATGAAATAATACCAATTAGAGTAGATTTACCGGCTCCATTTGGGCCGAGTAAAGCAAATATTTCTCCAGATTGTACAGTTAAATCCAACCCTTTCAGGGCTACTGTGCCATTTTTATAGGTCTTTTTTAAGTTAGAAACTTTTAATGCAGTTGTCATATATTTGAGTTTTATGTCTGAAATTTTAAGGTTATTTATTATTCACGCAATAAAGACAAATCAGATGTGTTGTTAACAACTTTGATCCAATTTGAAATGATTCATTATTGTGGTCTTAGTATATTAGGTCATCGTGACAATAATTCAAATGTTATGTGACTTAATATGAAATTAAATAAAAAGAGGGCTTTCTCTCAGCCCTCTTCTACTTATTGGATTTAATGCGTTTGAACTTTAGCATTATACTGGTTGATTTCTAAAGCTTCGATTCTTTCTTCAAGTGGAGGATGGGTTGCAAATAAGCTTCTTAGTTTAGATGACCCTGCTGAGATCCCAAATGCTGCGAATTCACCCTCTAATTTTTCACCAGATGAGCGTTGTAAGGCTTTTAAAGCACCAATCATATTTTGGGTACTGGATAACCGTGCTCCACCTTTATCGGCATGAAATTCTCGGTAACGAGAAAACTTGTTGATTATCATCGCTGCTAAAAAGCCCAAGATTATTTGTGCAATCATGGTTCCAATAAACTGTCCAATGCCATAGCCACCTCGGTTATCACTGCGCATGGCTGCGCTCATGGCATAACCTATTATGCGTGAGAAGAAGATAACAAAGGCATTCAAAATGCCTTGCAATAAAGCCATGGTTATCATGTCTCCATTGGCAACATGACTGACTTCATGTCCTAGAACAGCCTCAACTTCATTGCGTTGCATGTTATCCAACAATCCAGTACTGACTGCTACCAATGCATTATTTCTACTCATGCCGGTTGCAAAAGCATTGGGGCTTAGTGATTCAAAGATTCCGACCTCAGGCATACCAATGCCAGCACTTTCAGCTTGTCTGCGCACAGTATCAATCAACCACATTTCAGTTTCATTGCTGGCTTTTTCTATTACTTGCACCTTCATGCTGCGTTTTGCCATCCATTTGGATATGGCCAATGAGATAAACGAACCAACCGAACCCCAAACAATAGAGAACACTGCCAAGGCGGTATAATTTAACCCACGTTCATACATATAACCATCAAAACCAAATAGGCGCATGACTATACTAATAACAGCCAATACAGCAATATTGGTTAAAACAAATAAAAATATTCTTTTCATAATTTTAAAATCTCGCATCGAATGGTTTAATTATGGTCACATATGATTAAATTTTCAAGTGCCATAAGTATGAAAATATTTGGCATAAAAAAAGGGAAGCCATGCTCCCCTTTGTACTGAACTTTTATCAAAACTAATCTCTTAATTTTGAAATAAGTCTCAACATCTCAACATATAACCAAACAATTGTCACCATTAGACCAAATGCACCAATCCATTCCATGTGTTTTGGCGCACCTTCAGTGGCCCCACGTTCAATAAAATCAAAATCTAGAATTAAATTAAACGCTGCAATAGCTACAATAAATAGGCTTAAACCAATACTAAAAGCGCTGCTGTTACCAAATTGATTCACTGAGAAGTTTACCCCAAACAATGAGGCTACAATACTTATTCCGTAAAATAGCATTATTCCCATAGTTGCGGTAATAATTACCTTTTTAAACATCGGTGTGGCTCTAATAATACCAGTTCTATAAGCAATCAACATACCTAGAACAGTAGCCATAGTGGCCATAGCAGCTTGAATCGCAATTCCTGGATATTGACTGTCAAGTATTCCAGATAATGCACCTAGAAATATGCCTTGAACAGCTGCATAGATAGGTGAGACAATTGAGCCCCACTCAGGACGTTTCCATAATGCAATAAAACACCCAATAGAAACGACTAAACTTGACCAGAAAAATGGCATCATTAACTGAGGAGAGGTAGTAATCTTACCCCAACCCCAAGCACCAGTAACCATTGCAATAACTAAAAGCATACCAGTTTTATTAATGGTTCCATTAATCGTCATTCGTTGTGATTCATCAACTACGAATTGATCTGTAGGCCCTAAACTCAAGTTTTCGGTTTTTTCAAACGCTTTCATTGCAGGATTTGAAGATTTAAAATTCATTATGTTTTCTCTTAATAGTATTAATTAATTATAGTGGTTTTTGACAATTTTTCAAGTGGCAAGTTTCAAGATTTTAGCCAGAAGTATTAAGTTCACCTAAAAATTGACGGTAGTATTTTAGTTCTTCGATGGATTCTTTAACATCGTCCATGGCCAAGTGGTTGCCTTTTTTCTGAAATCCTTCAAGAATTTTAGGATTCCACCGGGTAAACAGTTCTTTTATGCTACTGACATCAATTTGACGGTAGTGAAAATAGTTCTCAAGTTCTGGCATCCATTTGGCCAAAAACCTGCGGTCTTGGCAGATGGTATTGCCACACATCGGAGAACGGTGAATATCGATGTGCTCTTTTAAAAAGTCTATAGAAAGTCTTTCCGCATCTTTTAGAGAAATATCCGACTCTTCGACTCGTGCCCATAAACCCGAATCAGTGTGGTGTTCGGTGTTCCATTCATCCATTTTTTCTAAAATAGAGGTGGGTTGGTGGATTGCCATGGCTTCGCCTTGGGCGATGATGTTAAGATTTTTATCAGTAACAATGAGTGCAATTTCGATGATACGGTCTTTCATGGGGTTTAATCCCGTCATTTCCAAATCAATCCAAATTAAATTGGTTTTTTTATCTATCATTTAGTTATCCATTAAAATTTTGAATCATTTTAACCCAAATTCAGATACAAATCGGATATTTTATCTGTAATTCATGTGATTATATTTATTGTTATTTTTTACCGATGGTATGAAATATCAGGATTTACCTATAAAATACTTTACCATGGAAAAATATAGAGTTATTTCAACCCAAAAACAAACCGCATTAGTAGTTAATACTGAGAATGGTGAAAAACAGGCGTGTTTTTTTTCCAGAAAACGCAAACCCATTTGTGGTGATTATGTAGAAATACAAGCAAACGAAAACGAATATGTAATAGCCAGCATCATTGATCAAAAAAACGTGTTCGCACGGGCAAACCACAAAGGACAAAGGCAAAACATAGCAGCCAATGTAGACAATCAAATCATAGTTGTGGCAGTCAAACCAGAACCCACAAGGGACCTGATTAACCGTTACCTTATTGCAGCACACCTTTGTAAAATGCGGCCTATTATTGTGTTTAACAAATACGATGTGGATGAAGAATTTTTTAAAAAAACTGAAGAGCTGTATAAGTCATTAGGTTACATCACTTTAAATACCAGCACCAAAACCAATCATTGCTTTAAAGAATTAACCGATTTAATGCATGGAAAAACATCTATATTTGTTGGAATGTCAGGTGTGGGAAAATCATCTATCAGTGAAATCATTCTAAAACACCCTTTAAAAACAGGTGAAATATCCAAAAAAACAGGCAAAGGCTCTCATGTTACATCTGTAACGCACATGTACCGCATCCCTGGTTCTGATGGTTTTTTAATCGATTCTCCTGGAGTTTGGGAATATGGATTATGGAAAATGGATGAACATGAAATTGCTGCCGGTTTTCCTGAAATATACGAACAATTGGGTCACTGTAAATTTAGCAATTGCACCCACACACATGAACCCGTTTGCGGAATAAAAATTGCTGTTGAGGAAAATAAGATCAATCCATTGCGGTATGAATCTTATTTAAGAATCATAGATTCAATGAAATATTGGGACTAAAACAATTTTCAATGTGCAATGTACAATTAACAATAAGCATTTTCTTTTACTTCTTAAAATTATATTTGAGGCTTGTAAAAAAACATGCTTAACAACAAAAGTCTATTAAAATAAACTATGAATGTAAAATTTTGCCAGTATTGTGGCGCAAAAACCGAAAACAAAATACCCAAAGGTGATGATCACTTGCGTGACATTTGCACACAATGCAAGGCCATACATTATCAAAACCCAAAAATTATTACCGGTGTGATTGTTGAACACGCTGGTAAAATATTATTGGCCAAACGTGCCATCGAGCCACGTTATGGCACATGGACAGTTCCAGCTGGATTTATGGAACTTGAAGAAACAGCACAAGCCGGAGCAGCGCGGGAATGTTATGAGGAGACCGAGGCCAAAATCAAGAACATAGAATTGTTCGGCGTTTACAATACCACGGTCAATTCTCAAGTTTATACCCTGTTCAGAGCAGAACTTGATGGTTTACATTTTACAGAGACTGTCGAAAGTCTAGAGGTGAAATTAGTCGACCCCAAAGACATCCCATGGGACGATCTGGCCTTTCCTTGTATTGAATCGGCATTAGAACGCTATGTAAAAGAAATGAAAACTGGTTTTACCGTAAAACTTGAAGACATTCACGGCAGCTTTAAAGGTGCCCGCTCAACTGGGTATTTTGATAGTTAAACATAAAAATACTCAACCCAGTTTTTATTTCAATAAATAATTCTTACTTTTTTGACAATCCAAAAGTCCGAAATTTATAAAACAATTTAGCCCAACCATGAGGTCTAATAAGCATTGTTATGCCAATTATTAATTTAAGACTATTTGCGATGATATAAAATAATGTTTGACTGTTTGCTTCTAAAGGATAATTTACACCTAGTTCAGTGCCTTGATGAAAATAATAAAAGTAAAGACTAATTCCCCCTTGAGACAATCCAAGTAAAGCCACTACAATGAGATAAAAACCAATGAGATTTAAAACAAATATTTGATCCACTCTAAATTTTTCAGTGGTTTTGTTCTCAGTAGTTATTTTATTCAATACTGTTTGTGATAGTTTCCATAAACCAACAAAAACAACGGCTAGCCCAACAATAGATAATGTAGGTATGATAAACAACCACTTATCATCACCTTGAAAAAATGAAGCCAATGCAAAACTACTATTTCCTAATACTATGATAGCTTGTAACAGCACATAAATGGCAAAGACTCTAATGGCCAAACTGGTCAATTCTTTATTGTTCATAACATCTCCTTTTAAATATCAATAAATTAAATAATAACATAATTTAAGTGCTATTTAGGGTGCTAGAAGTCATTTTCTATTTTGAGGATTTGGAGATTGATTCAAGAAATTTAGTATTTTGATAGTTTTTAGGATCATAATGAAAAGGCACAGTATTAAATTTTATAAAATTGGTCAAAAAATAAATTAAATACTGCACCTTATTAATGTGAATGTGGGATTTTTAATCCCTAAAAATAATAGTTCATTCCAACCATATATTGATTCATGCTTTGGTCAATTGAAGCCAAATAGTCGCTAATGTCAATTTCACCTAAATTATCAAGTGCGATATTTTCTTCTCTGCCTAAATCAATGTGATTGAATTCTGCAAAAAATGAAACATTCTCAACAAACTTATGCTCAATACCAACACCTGCAGTCCAACCTGAGCGTGATTCTGATGTTTGATAAAACAAAGGAGGATCATAAGTAGGGTCTTGATCTGTATAAAGTTGATCCGTTGTTACCCAACCAATTTTTGTGTATAAAAGAGTAGAATCCTTGACTAAATAACCAAATCTTCCTGCAACAGAAAGCGTTTGATCAGTTTCATAACTCACATAATTATCTGGACCTGTTCCTCCAACAAACACGTGTCTTCCTTCTATATTTGCTTTACTGGCTGACAATTGAAACCCTGCAACCCATTTTTCTGATGGTTGATAGTCACAACCAAATTGTGCACCGTATATGGTACCATCTGAAGAGGTTGAACCACCGTTGTGGTTAATCACATTGCCTTCAAAGAATGTTTGATTGATTTGATTATCACCATCACCATACCCAGCATTGGCACCCAAATAACAGCCAGACCATTCGGCGGCAGATATTTGCATTGAAACAGCCATAGTGGCCAAAAATGTAGCTTTACGGGCAAACTTAACAACTTTCATATTTTTAACTCCTTTATTATTATTGTGACCGAGTATAGATATTTGAAAATTAGATTTCAACTACAATTTCAACTTTAACGGAACCTTAATATTTGTTTTTTATCAATAGGTTAAGATTGCGTTAAGGTTTTATTAAATGAAAATTCTTGCTTGAAAATATGGACAATCCAGAGTATTGTTATAGGTTCCTGATTAAACAATGGAATTGATTATCAATTGTATTCTTTTTCCATAATTTCAATTAGATTAAATTTTATTTTGATAAAACTTCTTCTGCAAAGACCTCATAATGAATCACTTTATCTTCAAATTCTAATAAATACTGTTTATCCTCTGAATAGTATTTGGGCACCTCATAATCATCACCAGCAAAGTTTTTAATCACATCTAGATTGTCCCAATAAGTTACCAAAGTAAAATGCGCAGTCTCATCAACCACATGACGTAGAAAAGACAGCTTTACAAATCCAACTGTGCCTTTGTAGTCGGGAACAGCCTTATCTTTCATAAACTGCGTGTAGGCTTCCATGTCCGTAAGCTTTGTCTTACCATGCCATATTCTTGCAATCATTTTATTTAATACAATTTAAGTGAATGGGTATTAAATCATAGCATGAAAAAGATGTAACTCAAAGAAGGCGTAAAACTCGCAAAGGATTAATGGGTTTAATATGCATTACCACGCGGAGCGTGGGAACGAGACAGTACAGTAAGGTAAGTTTGCATACTTTACGGACTTTATTTAATTAGAAACCTCTATGTCACTCTGTGAAACCTCAGTGAAACTCCGTGTTCCTAATAAACTAACCTAAGATTTATTTTGGGATTTAAAGCGTTTAGATCTTGATTCAGATTGGTGAATTTTAGTGCACGGAGAATGTGAGCATATAGGACATATGTGACTATTCGAGTACACTAAAATCCGCCAAGATGGATTAAGAGATGAGTGCGCTTAACCCAAAAATGGGTACTTATAATCTGTCGGAGGAACAAACGTCTCTTTAACCGTTCTAGGAGACATCCAACGGTACAAATTCAAGGCACTACCGGCTTTGTCATTGGTTCCTGAAGCTCTTCCGCCACCGAAGGGTTGTTGCCCTACTACGGCACCAGTTGGCTTATCATTAATATAGAAGTTACCAGCAGCAAATCTGAGTTTATCAGCCATGTGGTTGATTACATAACGGTCTTGAGCAATGATTGCTCCAGTTAGAGCATATGGTGAACCTTTGTCACATATATCTAATGTTTCATCTAGTTTTTCATCGTCATAGACATATATGGTTAAAACTGGACCGAAGATTTCTTCACTCATTGTTTTGAAATTTGCATTACTGGTTAAAATAACAGTTGGTTGAATAAAATACCCAACAGATTTATCACATGTACCACCCATGATAACTTCAGCGTCATCGGCATTTTTAGCATATTGGATAAAGCTTTCAATTTTATCAAAAGAACGTTCATCTATAACCGCATTGATAAAATTACCAAAGTCACGGGTTGTGCCCATTTTGAAACTGGCCAAATCTGCTGCCAATAAATCTTTAACAGCATCCCATTGCGATGCAGGAATATAAGCACGAGAAGCTGCTGAACATTTTTGTCCTTGGTATTCGAATGCTCCACGAGATAAAGCCGTGGCCACTACTTTTGGATCAGCTGAATTGTGTGCAAAAACAAAATCTTTACCGCCTGTCTCCCCTACTAAGCGAGGATACGAACGATAACGATCAATGTTTCCACCTACTTCTTTGTATATGTGTTGGAATGTGCCAGTAGAACCTGTGAAGTGAACTCCAGATAATTCAGGACGTGGTAACAATACACGACCCGCATCCGGACCATCAGCTGCCACCATATTAATGACACCATCTGGCAAACCTGCTTCTTTAAATACTTGCATAATGATGTGTGCAGAAAGCATTTGTGTGCCAGAAGGTTTCCAAACCACGGTATTGCCACACATGGCTGGTGTTGCAGGTAAATTACCAGCAATGGCTGTAAAGTTAAAAGGTGAAATCGCTAACACAAAGCCTTCTAATGGACGCCAATCTAGTTGGTTCCATACACCTTCTGATGACACTGGCTGTTGGTTCATGATTTGTTGATAGAAATGTGCATTAAAACGCAAGAAATCAATAAACTCACAAGCTGCATCAATTTCTGCCTGCATACAATTTTTTGACTGACCTAACATTGTCGCTGCATTAATTTTGTTACGATAAGGGCCTGCCAACAAATCGGCTGCTCTTAAAAATACCGCCGTTCTTGATTGCCATGCCATTGCACGCCATTTTTCTTGTGCGGCTAATGCAGCATCAACAGCCGCGTTCAATTCTTTATCACCTGCCAAATATGAAACACCCAAAACATGTTGGTGGTTATGTGGCATAACAACATTTTCGCTACGATCAGTAAACACTTCTTGACCATTAATGACACAAGGAATTTCATGTTTGATTGCAGCCATTGAATCCCACTCAGCTGCCAATGAATTGGCTTCTGGTGAATTGGGAACATATGCATTGATTGGCTCATTGACTGGAGCTGGAACATTTGGAACGTGTGAACTTATCATTTTGAATACCTATTGGGTTACGTCGTATTATTTTGAGCGCTATTTTAGATGATAATGGGTCTTATCTGCAAGTAGTATCTATGCATCACTGACCAAAGGCAATATTTAGCATTGGCTGGCTTTATTTCTGAATCAAATAAACCCTTTCATAAACATAATTACATCCTTGTTGTTTAAATTTTTGCTCTTTAGAAATAATGTCATCTTCTTGTAGAAGATGAATAGATGAATATTGACCATACAAATCTTTGACTTTACTATCTGGAGAGTTAAATGGAGGACCAATGGAACCAGTTGATTTGACAAACTCCAAAGTGATCAACAAATGTTTAGCGTCGGTTGGTATGATTTTTGTCATGTGTTTAACATACCTTTGAACCATACCATCAGGCAAGGCAATAAAAGCCGCCCTGTCATATACCGCTTTAACATCTGCAGTATGTTCGGGCAACAACTCAAAAAAATCGTCCTGAAAAATTGTGATGTTGTCATGAGTATACACCACAAAATCGCCCATATTGTGTTTATCATAATTTAAGTTATTTTCTGCAAAGAATTGTTCAACTGCGAACTGGCTCAATTCATTGCCAATAACCTTATAGCCTTGATTATTTAACCACAACATATCCAAACTTTTACCACACAATGGCACAAATACAGTATCACCTGATTTAATACCCGTTTCTTTTATGTAATTAATGAGCAATGGATGAACAGAATCCTTATGAAATCCCGTTTGCTTGTTGTGCCATTTTTCTATCCAAAATTCTTTTTTCATATCGTTAGTATTGATTAAATTTGATTGCTCGTATATTCTAATGGCTCTTAGATTTTTGAGCCACAATGTGAGTAAAAATTTACCAAATATTTTAACCGTTTCACGAGTTGCCCTAATACCCGTGATGTTGGTTTTTTTCTACCTTCCCTTTGAATGGAACAGAGTTGCAGCGTGCACTGTTTTCTTCTTTGCCAGTATTACTGATTTTCTCGATGGCTATTTTGCCCGAAAACACAAAACATTTTCAAAATTCGGCGCGTTTTTAGATCCAGTTGCGGATAAACTGACTGTTACCACAGCATTAATTATATTATTACAAGACCATCCAACCATATTAATGATGATTGCAACAGCCGTCATTGTGGGCAGAGAATTAACCATATCAGCATTGCGCGAATGGATGGCAGATTTAGGTGAACGCACCACAGTTAATGTCGCTTTTATTGGAAAAGTAAAAACTTTGTTCCAAATGTTTGCCATCGGCTTCTTATTGTACGAAAATGACCTATGGGGTATCCCTGTATATACCATTGGTTTGACATTGTTATACATTGCCACAGCATTAACATTATGGTCCATGTATGTCTATTTAAAGGCAGCTTGGCCGATGATGAAAGAAAAAATATAAATATTAAATTAATCTAAAATAAATTGTTGACAATTGATACAGTCAACCTATAATGTGCAACCTCTTTAGCGGGAATAGCTCAGTTGGTAGAGCACGACCTTGCCAAGGTCGGGGTCGCGAGT
>CAJXVJ010000076.1 GCA_913061105.1 uncultured Alcanivoracaceae bacterium
AGATTTCTGCCTGTCTCGTGGGCTCGGAGATGTGTATAAGAGACAGGATTAACTTTGTCTGAATTCTGAATGTTGTCCAATGGGTTTTCATTGAGTATCACTAAATCAGCCAATTTGCCTTTTTCTAATGAGCCCAATTCATCTTTCATTCCAATGTATTCTGCTGCATCTATGGTGGCAGTACGGATTGCATTTAATGGTGTCATGCCCCCTTGTGCGAACATCCACATTTCCCAATGTGATCCTAATCCTTCTCTTTGACCATGTGCACCCATTAATACCTTAACACCAGCTTCTTGTAGTTTTGTGGCTACTTCTGCATTCCTAATGTGGTTATAATCTTCAATAGGGGCTTTGGTTCTACGAATAGCAGTTGGATGAAGGATATGACTAGGCACATATTTGGTTAATAGAGGATGCTTCCAGACTTCAGTTGTGTCATACCAATAATTCTCACCCCAAATTCCGCCATAACCTACAATAAGAGTAGGTGTATAGGCTGTTTCTGATTGAGACCATAGTTGCACAACATCATCATAAATGGCTGCCACAGGGATGGAATGTTCAATGCCTGTGTGACCATCTATTATCATACTCATGTTGTGCATAAACAATGAACCTCCTTCAGGTACAACCATTAGATTGGTTTGTCTGGCAGCCTCAATGATTTGTTGCCTTTGGTCTCTTCGGGGTTGATTGTAGCTTTTAACAGAAAAGGCACCCACAGTTTTCATTCTTTCTAAATGACCAATGGCATCATCAACATTATTGACTGGTGCAGTAATAAATTGAGTAGCGCCATAGAGTATTGTTCCTGTTGAAAATGTCCTTGGAGCAGTTATGACACCCGCTTTTTGCATTTCGCTTGCCGCAAACACTGCAGCAGTATCTGCTGATGGGTTATGTTCTGTGGTAACACCAAACGCCAGATTGCCCAATGCATGCCAACTGGTTTGTGGAATAATCTGACTATTTGCATAGGGTCCATGCCAATGAACATCAACTAGTCCAGGTATGATGGTTTTTCCTGAAACATCTAATACTTTGGATGATTGAGGGATCTTGATATCAGTTCCAATTTCAACTATGCGGTTATCCTTAACAAGGATGGTACCATTTTCAATCACTTCATCACCATTCATGGTGATTATTCTTGCCCCTTTTAGCGCAACAGTAGAATCTGGAATATCAGATTTAACCTTGAATGAAACTTCAGTTGTTTTTGGTTCATTATCAGTTTTTCCACCTAAGTGTTCAAATTTATCTGCTAATTTCTGTTGATAAATAACAGGGCCTAAAGCCCATGATAATTCGCTTGAATTATTTAACCAAGTCAGATAATTACCTGCATTTTTTGAGAATTTTTGTAAAGGCAAATTACTGGCTTTTGAACCTGTAGAAATAAATTTACCACTCTGAATAAATGGAGTGACATAGACTTGGAAATTTTGTATAAATGCCAACCATTTATTATCTGGTGACAAACTAAAATCTGATATCCATTGACCGGAATAATGTTCTTCTTGATTGTTACCAGATAAATCACTGCTCACCAATTGTGTTGTGACAACTTCACCACTTTGATCAGATGTTGTATAAAATACACGTTTTGAATTTTTTCCAAAAAATGGATCTGAACCACGTTTAGATAATTCAGTGGTTTTGCCAGTTTTGCGGTTAAGTGTGAATATCCCAGTTTCTTGAGAATACAAGGGAGAAGTCAGGTATCCGCCAGATCTGGCTTGATAGACAATGGTTTTGTTATCAGCTGATATTGATGGGTTAATATAATGGCCTGGTTTGGAAGTCATGGTTTCTGACTTGCCTTTTAAATTGGCTATTTGTATTGTTCCAAGTTCTTTATCATTCCAAGTGGTATAGACAATTGATTTACCATCAGCAGAGAAGCGAGGGTGTTGTTCAAAACTTTTATTCTGTTTTGTCAAACGTTTGGGTTTTCCATTTGGCAATTTTAGTGTGTATATATAACCCAATGATTGAAATACAGCCATTTTCCCATCTGCAGACTTATGTAACCATCTTAACATTTTCGCATCAAATTCTTCTGGCATAGGATTGATTTTTACAGTCACAGCTTTACTGATCTTACGTGTATCATCTACTTGAAAAGGAATTTGGGAAACTTGTTTGTTAGCAACATTAATTTTATGTATTTTCCCTTTGGCATAGAAGATGATTTCTTTTCCATCAGGTGTCCATGCAAATGTAGGATACACACCATGTATCGCCCAAGTCTCTTGCATATCACGTTCAAGTAATGAATAAAGTGGCGTTAATTGACCACTTTCACGGTTTTGTATGAATAAAGTAGAATCGTTTCGGACTCTGCGTACAAAGGCCAATGTTTTTCCATCTGGAGAAGGTGTAGGGCGAACTGCTCCACCTTGACCACTGACCCAAACTTCCGTGTCACCAGTTTTTAAATCGATGGCTTCTATGTTATATATTTGATTGTTAGAATCTTTAGAATATTCAAAATATTTACCAGGAGTGGCATCACGAGAATACAGAACGTATTTACCATCAGGAGTAAATACTGGTTCACCTAAATCTTTTTGTTCATTTGGGCGTTTATTGAGTTGAACACCACCGCCTCCTGATTTATGGTACATCCATATTTCACCAGATCCAATTGAACGCATACCAGTAAAATGCTTGCGTGCTATGATGTATTCACCATCAACAGACCATGCAGCACCATTAAGTAATCTGAATTTTTCTTTTGTGACTTGTTTTTGTTCAGATCCATCTGTTGCCATGGTCCATATATTATCGCCTCCGCCTTGATCGGTTGTAAAGGCCAGTTGTTTTCCATCAGGAGAATATCGGGGTTGCATGTCCCAAGCGATTGAGTTTGTGATGTTTTTTGCAGTACCACCAGTCACTGGCATCGTATAAATATCACCTAACATGTCAAACACTATGGTTTGACCATCAGGACTAAGATCTATGTTCATCCATGTGCCTGAATTGGTGTTTATTTTGGCATCGATGAATTCACCAGGTGGATTGTTGACATCCCACTTTTTTGCATCTTCCGATTTCTCATCTGACTTTTCTTCAGCATGGACTGAAAAGTTTATTAATGCTAATAAGATAATGATTAATTTTTTGTTCATTGCGAATGTGTCCCCTTAGAGTTAAAGATTGTAATTTTAAATGATTTATAAAGTGATATTAGATCAGTTTGAGTTAGATTTTATCTTTCTTCCTAAAAAATCAACCAAAAAAACCACAACAAATGCCAATGACATGAATAAAATTGCTTTTATGGTTTCTGGTTCAAAATGATCTGATGGCATGATATTTATTAATTCACTGGACTTCCAAGGCCAAACTTTTACCAATGAGCCTAGCATCAAACCACTTAAGAAAAAGAGAGTGATATTATAAAATCGGTTGAGTACCCATTTAATGATTCTAGAAAAGACCAATAAACCCAAAATTGCACCGCAGACAAATATTAACAAGGTACTCCATTGTCTTTCTGCAACAGCGGTGATAAGTGTTTCATACATCCCAAGTATGACTAATATGAAACTGCCAGATATGCCAGGTAATATCATCGCACAAATGGCCAACATACCAGCCATTAATACAGCAATATTATTACTTGGAAAAGGTATGGTAGTTAAAGACCCAACCCATAGTCCAAATAATATACCAGGAATTAACCACAAGTACTGAATTGGCTTTTTATCTGGAATGTGTTTTATAATTAATGCCGCTGATGCAATAATCAGTCCGAAGAAAAATGACCACATGAGTATTGGGTAATTTTCAATGGCATGTTTTATTGGGTGCGCTAATAGTAAAAAGGCAGAAGCGATGCCAATAATCAATGGAAGAATAAAATTTCCATCTATCGATTGCCAGAAAGATTTAAATTTAGCCTGAAATAGTTGTTTGATTGAATCGGTATTTAAACCAGTGATGGCATTGATTAATCTTGGATAAATTCCAGTTAATAGTGCTATTGTGCCGCCTGATACACCAGGTACAACATCAGCTGCGCCCATCGCAACACCTTTGGCGATGATTAAAATTTTATCTAACATTTAGTCTTCCGAGGAGAGTCCAGCTAATATGCAACGTAATATGCCATAATTGTATTCACCATCGAGCATGTCATAAACTGGTTTAAGTTGGTTGTCTTCTAGATAGCCTGCAATTTCAGCTACTTGTATGATTTCATCTATTTCATCTTTGGGTAAGCCAACAACTTCGGTAATTTTTAGTGAACCAAATTTTACCGCTTGGGCAAGATGTGAGTATACAGTATTTAAATTAATGTCTCTTTCTTCTGCAATTTCATCGGGCGTGTTACCTTGATCAAATAGATAGATGGTCTCTTTTGCATTGTCGCTTAACAGCGCATCAACTTTTTGTTGGTCTGCAAATTTATTGATAATGCCGCAAAATTTTTCTCCATACTTTTCGGCTTTAAATTCACCGACCCCAGTAATATACTTAAACTGGTCGTTGTCAGCGGGTCTTGTCTTAACCATTTGAAGCATGGAAGCATCGCTGAAAATGATATAAGGAGGAACACCTTGCTCAGTTGCCAGTTCTAATCTTAATTCTTTTAAAGCTTTCCAAAGCGGTTTATCATAATTTTTTAATTCATAATCAGATTTTTGGTTTTCTTTGGAAAAAGTATTGGGAGCTGCTTTTATGTGTTTTTTAATGAAGAATTTTTCGTTGCCTTTAAGTAAATTACGGCATTTTTCAGTTAAATTAAGGGCATTAAATTGATCTTCATTGACGAACAAGTATTGATGGGTAATCAGTTGTCTAAATATGGTTCGCCAACTGGTTTTAGTTTCTGACTCACCAATGCCAAATACCTTGAGTTTATCGTGGCCATTTGATTTTATACGCTCATCATCTTTGCCTGTTAACACATCAATCAAATACATCATGCCAAATCTTTGATCTGTTCGATGAACTGTTGATAGTGCTTTTTGCGCCGCTTCAGTGACATCAATTTGTTCTGGAGGATTGATGCAATTATCACAATTTCCACATGGCTTGGCTAAATCCTCTCCAAAATACCCCAAAATGGTTTGACGTCTACATGAGCTTTGTTCACATAAATCAATTAAAGAATCTAATTTATTATTGAGCACTCTTTTATGAGAGTCTTCCGCATTTGAACCTGTGATGAATTGTCTAAGTAAGACCACATCTTGATAGCCATAAGCCATCCAAGCATTAGATGGTTGACCGTCTCTGCCAGCACGACCGGTTTCTTGATAATATGATTCGATATTTTTTGGCAAACTAAAATGGGCAACAAATCTAACATTGGGTTTATCTATGCCCATTCCGAAGGCAATGGTTGCAACAATGATAACACTGTCTTCTACGAGGAATCTTTTTTGATATTCAGCACGCTTTGCCGCACCCATTCCTGCATGATAGGGCAGTGCAACTCGGCCTTGTTTATTTAAAAAGTCAGCTGTAGCTTCTACTTTTTTTCTAGAAAGACAATAAACAATACCAGAATCTTCTGGGTGGTTTTTCTTGATAAATTGGTTTAATTGTTGGTGTCCACCATCTCTTTCAATAATGGTATATTTTATGTTTGGGCGATCAAAACTATTAATAAAGACTTTTGCATCTTTTAAAACCAACTGTTTGACGATTTCGTTTTTAATCTTATCATCAGCCGTGGCTGTTAAAGCAATTTTTGGAGTATCTGGAAATGTTTTAGTTAGGATTTTTAATTCTTGGTAGACACGTCTAAAATCATGACCCCATTCAGAAACACAATGGGCTTCATCAATAGCGAATAATGCAACATCAACACTCTTTAATAATTCAATGGTGTCATCTTTTAATAACCTTTCAGGTGAGAGGTAAAGAATATCCAAATCATTATCAAATAACCTTTGCTTTATGGCGTCATTTTGTTTTGTGGTTTGACTTGAGTTGATAAAGGCTGCTCTGATGCCTAATTGTTGTAATGCTTCCACTTGGTCTTGCATTAATGCAATTAGCGGTGAAACGACAATACCTGTACCTTTTAAAATCAATGAAGGAATTTGGTAACAAATAGATTTCCCGCCACCAGTGGGCATGAGAACCAAAACATCAGATTTTTGATCTAGAACTGTTTTTATTATATCTGCTTGGTGGTGTCGAAACTGATCATAACCAAACACATCTTTAAGGATTTGATTTGCTTTCTTCATGTTCCTTTTAAATTAACTAATATCTTAAAGTAATTATTATAGCACTTTTTAAACTTTTTTGTGAATTGAAAACAAATTGTCAGAAAAACGGAGGTGTGAATTTTTTAAAATTGCAGTTATAATAAAAATCTATTTTATAAAACTAGGTTACATATATACATGAATTTGATTAAATCAATTTTTATTTTCTTGGCTCCACTAACATTGTTTGTTGTTTTAACTCAAGCCATTTTAGGTTTTATGAATAAATCAAATATCCTCATTAATATTGGACTTTTAATGAGTACATTACCTTTACTTTTGTTTTTATTGTATATACTCATATTTAAAAAATTGGCAAGAACAAGTTTTCATTTACCCTGGGTTTCAGTCCCTTCATTTTTGGGATACTCGCTTGTTCTGTTTGTATTTATCAAGCATTCTAATGTTATTTACATCAATGCAATGGTGTATACAATGGCTTCATTTTTTATTACTTTTTTATACATATATTGGTACTCTAATAACGCCAGGACAAAGTCAGAAGCTTTAGGCGTCTCACAGCAACTGCCTATTTTTATGTTAAAAAATATTGAAAATAAACCAGTATCATCGGAAAGTTTAATCGGCAAAAAAACATTGATATTCTTTTATCGTGGAAATTGGTGCCCATTGTGCATGGCACAGATTGACGAAATTGTTAAAATGTATAAGCAATTTGAAAAACACAACATAGATGTGGTTTTTATTTCACCTCAACCAGCTTCACACACAGAATCATTAGCGAAAAAATTTGATTTATCTTTTAAATTTTATACAGATGAAAAAAACAAAGTTGCAGAGCAATTAGGCATCAAGCATAATTTCGGATTACCCATGGGGTTTCAAGCATTGGGATACAAATCAGACAGCGTTTACCCAACTGTGATTGCTATTGACGAGCAGGGCAGCATTATATACAGTGACCAAACATCCAATTATCGTATTCGACCAGAACCAGAAGATTTACTGGGAATTTTTGTATGATTAGATATTTGTTATATATTGGGTTAATGCTCATGTTGTTTGCATGTTCAACTGAAAAACTGAACAAACTAGACTTAACAGTTATACAGCTTGATCAAAATAGCAATGCTTGGTCGAGAGTTGAAGGGATACCACTGTTTGATGTAGCCCAACATTCGGATGGTTGTAGTGGTGGCATGTCAGCGATTTATTCTAAGCTTGATTTCCTTCATGAAAAACATGGGAAAACCTTAGACTGGCGAAAATGTTGTGAAGTGCATGATTATGCTTATTACTATGGTGGATCTATGCAAGAAAAAGTGACAGCAGATGAAGCTTTGGGCAGTTGTGTAGCCAATGTTGTCGGAAATAAGTTTTTTGGAAAGACCATGCAAATCGCAGTCGATATTGGTGGTGGGCCATATTTACCGACACCTTATCGTTGGGGATATGGCGAAGACTTTAGGGAATAATTATTGTCCAACACCAAATTTAACTTGTGGCTGTAAATCTTCGGTTATTTCATTAGGTTTAATAAAAATCCTTTCTACAGAAACTGCGTATTGTTCAATTAATTGCGATTGAATATATTGGGCCCTTTGTTTTGCTAAGATAGTTAGTTTTCCATCTATATTTTGGTTGGCTAACATTTCATTCCATGCATTTTCTGCAAGAATATCATTTTTCAATATTTCATCTTTGGTGGCATTAACAACCAGTTGTTGCCATTTTTCTGCATTAAATGTGGACACATAAGATTGTTCAATGGCTTGTAGTGAATAATCAGGTGTGAACTCTGGTTTTTCAGATAAATCCATTTGCGCTAATAATTGTTGTAATCGTATGGCTTTGCTGTCATTGATGCTATTGACTACACCACTTAACTCAAGCAATATTCCAGGTCTTTGCTTAAGTATTTTTTCCATGGCTTCTAACTTAACCAGTTCTTGTTGATCGGGTTCAGCCGTACCAACTTGAAAATTAATGCCTGACAAATCTAAATCAGCGCCACCAGGGATGAGTTTGCCCAACAGCTTAAAAGGTGAGGCGACAATCCCTGTGATTAATTTAAAGAAAGCTTTAAAAACAATACCACCATAACTGAATTCAGGGTCATCAATGTTTCCACTGACTGGTAAGTTGATGTCCATAATGCCTTGACTATCTGTTAATAAGCCAACTGCTAATTTTAATGGCAGGCTAACAGCATCAGGTGAATTGTTTTTGTCTCCAAATTTTAATTGTTTAAATTTTAAATCATTGATGCCTTTTAATAGACTTTGATTGAGTTTGTATTTCAATTCAAAATCAGCTTTTCCTCTGGTAATTGGAAATCCAAGAAATTGACCACTGTAACTTGAAAAATTTTCTAGACTCAAGTTTTCTATTTTTACAGATAGGTCAGTATAGGCAACATCTGCCAGAGGATTAATTTGACCAACAATTTGTAACTTTCCATAACTATCCAGCAATCCAGAAAGTTCGACATTGGCTTTACTGAGGTTATCGCTTGATAAACCTTTAATACTGCCATTAACTTTTGTTAACTCGGTATGATAATTGGGTTTAATACTTTTATCAGTAAGTTGGGTTTGGGCATCTTTTAGCTCAATTTCTTGAATATCAATAATCCAATCACTATCTTCAGAACTCTTATTTTCTTCATCATTTGTAACCGGATCAAGAATACCATTGAGGTTTAATTGTTTATCCTCAGAGACAATTAGTGTTCCTTGGGCATTGTCTAATACAATATTGTTCAGGCTGATATTTTTTGTTTCAGAATTAATTTTTGTTTGTTTTAAGTCCAATTGATTGATTGCAAAAAATTGTTGTTTGTTATCATCCAATAGTTTTAAGTCATTTAATTTTATCCAACCTTCACTAAAAAATGTGCCATCTTTGTAATTGATTTGTTGATCTAATGCCAATAAACCTTCGGTAATTTCTAAATGAATATCTTGAGGGATCCAGGCTTGCCATTTATTTAAACTGAGATTATTTAATGTGATGTTATTATCAATTTCAAGAGGGTGTATTAATAATTTTGATTGAATCTTTAGGTCTGCAGTCGAATCTATTAACAGTGCCAAGTTCACATCTGCTATTTGATCTGGAATATTACTCAATCCAGTAATGTTTAACTCATTAAACAAGATGTCATTGGTGCTTAGTTGATTGTTAACAAATTTATTTAAATGTAATTTTGATTGTTGCGAAGATATGTTTTTTATTTCATATGTCCACTCTGGGCTATCTGAATTTGTTACTTCTTCTTTATCTGTTAATTGATCCGATATGAGGTTGTTATCTTCATCCATGGTTAAGTCAACATCAAAACCATCTAGATTGACTGACTCAACTATTATGTTTTGATTGTTTAAATCTACCACAGTATTGTTTAGTGCTAATATAGGCACAACAAACGACAAATGCTTTTCATCTTCAGTAATATTTGCAAAGCCGCTCAATTGAAATAAGGCCATTGATATTTCAGGCAATTTATCGGGATTCCCGGAATATTTAACATCGCCATTGGCTGTTATGGTACCAGATTTGTTGATAATTCCCAATAATTGATCTTTCTGGTCTCCAAGTACATTAAATAAAGTTTCGGTGGTCCAGTTATCAGCTGACCATTGAATATTAAAACTGGATTTTGGAAAATTTACACTGCCTTTTAAAGTCGTTTTATCGTTATTTTCTGTAATAAATGACAGGTCAAAAACACTGTCTTGATTGAGTGTTGTGAAAGAATCATGGTGAAAAATAATTTCTTTTACATTAATACTCAGTTGTTTAATATCTGATTGATTGTTGAGTTGTAATGAACCTTTATCAATGTCTATGGCATCCACAGTGATAAGAAATTCTGATTCAGTTTTTGATTCTGGTGATTCATTTAATCGTGGATATTGAATTAATTGCTTTTCATCCAAGCTTAATAAGTAGTATGGATTGGTTAAATGTACCTTGGATAAACTAACGTGATCTATGATTGTGTCTATTAAATTAACATCAGCATGTATTTTTTCTGCACTAAACCATAAGGTGGAATCGTTATCAGTTATCATGATTTTTGTTATATTGGTAGATATGGTGTATGGGTTGAAACTGATGTCATCAATGACCAATTGGGAGTTCAAATCATTGATGACAATTTCAGTAAGATTCTTCTTAATAAAATAAGGAACAGCAAAAAACCCGAGAGCAGAGTAGAGGAGAAATAAACCCAAAACCCAAATGGTCTTGGATTTATAAAATGGTTTCTTACTGTCCATATGTGTATTCTACCTATAAGTTTGTTAATATAATGTTATTCAAATGTTAAGGTTTTATTTTAACCTTGTCATCTTTTATTTTACCCGCATTCCTGGTTCAGCACCTTGATTTGGCTCAAGAATATATAAATCCTTTCCACCAGGACCTGCAGCCAAGACCATGCCTTCTGATAATCCAAAACGCATTTTTCGTGGTGCTAAGTTAGCCACCATGACTGTATTTTTGCCAATGAGATCTTCTGGCTGATAGGCCGATTTAATCCCTGCAAATACATTTTTAGTGAGACCGCCCAAATCTAGTGTTAATTGCAATAATTTATCAGCCCCTTTGACATGTTGGGCATCAACTATCTTGGCTATGCGTAAATCTATTTTAGCAAAATCATCAAAACTTATTTCATCACTAATTGGATCGTCTGCCAAAGGTCCAGTAATAACAGGTGATTCTTCAATGGATTTTAAATCTTCTTTAGAGTCTTCCATCATGGCCTCAACAGTTTTCATTTCAATGCGTGTAATTAATGGTTTGAATTTATTGACAGCATGATTGAGTAATGGTTTGTTAATTGCATGCCAATCACTCAGATCTGTATTTAAAAAGGCCGCTGCTTTTGAAGCAGTTTCAGGCACAACAGGAGATAACCAAGAGATTAATACTCTGAATAAATTAATACCAGTTGAACAAACTTGATGAACTTCTAATTGTTTGTCTTCATCTTTAATGCCTTGCCATGGTGCCATATCGGATATGTATTGGTTGGCGTTATCAGCTAAAGTCATGATTAGTTTGATTGCTTTAGAGTATTGCCTTTGTATAAACAGTTGTGCAATTTCATCTGAGTTATCAATAAATTGTTGGTACAGTTCAGGGTTGTGTAATTCATCTGATAATTTGCCATCAAATTTCTTATGAATAAATCCTGCACAACGGCTGGCAATGTTAACTATCTTACCAACTAAGTCCGAATTAACTTTTGTGACAAAATCCTCTAAGTTTAAATCCAAATCTACAATCTTGTCAGATAATTTTGCTGCATAATAATAACGCAAATAATCGGGTTTAAAATGTTTTAAGTAGGTTGAAGCATTGATAAATGTCCCACGAGTTTTGGACATTTTCTTGCCATTTACAGTAACAAATCCATGCACAAATACTGAGTCAGGTACTTTTAGTTCTGATCCATGTAACATCGCAGGCCAAAATAAACTGTGGAAATACAAAATATCTTTGCCAACAAAATGCACCATTTCAGTATTGGCATCAGGAGCAATCCAGTCATTAATGTCTTCGCCATTTTGATCACAAACATATTGCAAACAACCCAAGTATCCAACTGGAGCATCTAACCATACATAAAAATATTTATCATCGGTGCCTGGGATTTTAAAACCAAAGTAGGGCGCATCACGAGATATATCCCATGATTGTAGGCCCATTTCAAACCATTCTTTCAGTTTATTAATGACTTGATCTTGTAAAGCGCCTTTTTCCATCCAATCTTTTAACATGCCTTCAAAATTCTTTAAATTAACGAAGTAATGCAAAGACTCTTTAATAATTGGTGTGGCACCAGATATGACTGATCGTGGATTAATCACATCTGTGGCATTGTATGTGGCCGCACAATTTTCACAATTGTCACCATATTGATCGGGCGTTCCACATTTTGGACATTCGCCTTTAACGAATCTATCAGCCAAAAACATTTGTTTTTCTGGATCGAATAATTGTTCGACTACTTTGGTATCTATGTGACCATTGTCTTTGAGCTTATTATATATTTTGGCAACCATTGCTTCATTTTCAGGAGAATGGGTGGTGTGGTAGTGATCATAGGATATATTGAATCCTTGTAGTATTTCCCAATGTTCTTTGCGTGTAGTAGCGACAAACTCTTCTGGAGTAACTCCTTCTTTTTCAGCGCGCAGCATAATAGGAGCTCCATGGGTATCCTCGGCACACAGATATCTGACTTGACGCCCTAATGCACGGTTGACTCGTGCCCAAATGTCCGATTGTGTATGTTCTAACATGTGTCCTAAATGAAGGGCTCCATTGGCATAAGGTAAAGCTGAAGTAATAAATAGTTTTCTTTGGTCTGACATTGGTAATGTTTGAGTGAATAATTAAAAATAGTATTATCTCATTAAATCAATAATTATCCTGTTTTTAAATCTAAAAAATGTTAAAAATGGTTAAAGCGCTGATTAACTCATTATCATAAAAACACTGTGATAGAATGCAAATTGAACTATTTGGATGCAAACATGACCAAGATGGAAAGAATATGAACATACATGAGGGCGTATCATTACAATGAAATTAAATGACAAAAAGTAAGAGTACTTGGAAAAGTCTGTCGTTTGTTGGTTTAGTACAAGTCGTTGCATTTTTCACAATCATTTTAAGCATTCTAACCCTATTTGATAAGCACCACTGGTTAATAGAATTGTTCACACACTTTAAGTTTCAATATTTATTGGCTTCAGTTGTTTGTTCGATAATTCTCGCACTTTATAAAAACCATAGGTTTTCTATTGTGCTATTATTTGTTGCTGTTCTTAATGCTTTTTATGTTTTATCTTGGTATTTTTCGCATCCTGAAAATACATTTGAAAATATTAAAACTGACTTGACTATAATACACAGTAATGTTTATAGAGATAACGATAATTTTGAAGGTTTTATTGAGTTAATCAAACAAGAGGACCCTGATATTTATGTCATGCAAGAAGTCAATGACAAATGGTTATCAGAAGTTAATGAGCTTGAGGCTATCTATTCTCATATGTATAAGACTCCACGAAATGATAATTTTGGCATAGCTTTATTCAGTAAATACCCTTTCGAGGCTATCAAAAAAGTCAAATGGGAGACTTCAAATGTACCAAGTATTGTGGCTACTATTAACATAGATGGACAACTTGTTACGGTTATTGCAACCCATCCATTGCCTCCAGTTAACAAAGATTATTATAATTCACGAAATTCTCAAATTAATAATCTTGCTGAATTAGCCCGAAATCATCAAGGCCCTCTGGTAATTATTGGTGACCTCAATGTCACAACCTGGTCTTATGATTATAAACCATTAGAACTTGGAACAAACCTACGCAATGCCAAAAAGGGCTTTGGGATTTTACCAACATGGCCTGCACAATTTCTGTTGCCTATATTAATGATACCAATAGACCATTGTTTGGTTTCATCGCATTTTATGGTAAATGATATTAGAGCTGTCTCTTATACACATCTCCGAGCCCACGAGACAGGCAGAAATC
>CAJXVJ010000077.1 GCA_913061105.1 uncultured Alcanivoracaceae bacterium
TCTACACAGAGTAGATCGTCGGCAGCGTCAGATGTGTATAAGAGACAGATACTACACCCCATAATTTATTTAATGAAAACTGTAAGTTTTTATTACTTATGGACTATATCTCCGTTTGTGTGAAAAACATAAAATACCATAATGAATAAATCCATACTAATACTAATTTTAATTGCATTTTCTGTTAATGCAGAAAATTTCAACATTCCAATAATAGAGGGTGAAATAGTAATTGACGGAAAACTTGATGATGAAATTTGGAAAGATGCACTTCAAGTAAACTTATCTTATGAAGTTGATCCTGGGAATAACTTGACTGCAGATGTTGAAACCACTGCCTATATTTTAGACATCGGACATTCTATTATTATTGGCTTTAATGCAAAAGATCCAAAACCAAAAGATATTCGAGCCTACTTAAGAGACCGTGATTCAGCATTTCAAGATGATTTTGTAGGTGTAATGTTGGATACATATAATGATGAAATAAGGGCGCTAGAATTCTTTGTTAACCCACTTGGCGTTCAAATGGACTTAATCAGAGATGACTCTGGAAGTGGTAGTAATGAGGACAGTTCATGGGATGCCATTTGGGAATCTGCTGGAAGGATTACAGGTGATGGTTATGAAGTAGAAATGAAAATACCCTATAATGAACTACAAATGGCGCATATAGAAGGGAAAAAAGCTTGGGGCATTAATTTTTTCCGTTCATACCCTCGTAACGTCAGAAAACAAATCCAAAACGAACCAAACGACAGAAACAACAATTGTACACTTTGTCAATTCAATAAATATACAGGTTTTAGCAATGCGGAACGTGGATTAGATCTAGAAATCACACCCAGTATAACCATTATTAACAGCCAAGCTCGTGATGACATAAACAGTGAATTTTCTAATTCTGAAACAGATATTGAACCCAGTTTAGACATTAATTGGGGCATCAATTCAAACATGACTTTTAATGCCACATTCAATCCTGACTTTTCACAAGTTGAATCTGATTCAGCTCAGTTAGATGTTAATCAGACTTTTGCTTTATTCTTTCCTGAAAAGCGGCCGTTTTTTCTAGAAAATTCAGACTTTTTTAAGACAAGAATGAATATTATTCATACGCGCAATATTGCAGATCCTGATTATGGATTACGTTTAGTTGGTAAAACAGGCAAGAATGCCTATGGATTTTTTTATACTGATGACACCATTACCAATATTCTTGTTCCTGGATTATTTGGTTCAGGATTAGCTTCTTTAGAACAAGAAAGTGAAAACTTAGTGGCTAGATACAGACGTGATTTTGGTAATTCATCGACTGCTGGAGCATTGATTACACGCAGAAGTTCGGCAGATTATTCAAATACTGTTGCTGCTTTTGATTCGACTTATAAGATCACCGATACTGATGCCATAATTTTTCAATATGTCAACTCAGAAACCAGAAACCCACAACAAATAATAGACGAATTTGAACAAGAAAGAGATGTATCTGGTGATGCTTATTACTTCCGTTACCGTCATAAAGATGAAAAATTATTCTACCAAATTACCCATGAAAGCTATGATGATGGTTTTAGATCTGACCTAGGTTTTATTGGGCAAATTGGCAATAAGAAACTCGAAGCCGGTATGCAATACACTTGGCGTCCAGAAAATCAAGATTCATGGTGGAACCGAATAAGTACTTATTCCGAATGGGAAATAAAGCATGATCAACAAGGGCTATTATTAGACAAAAAAATTAAATCCAATATAAAAATTAATGCTGGAAGACAATCAGAATTGCGTTTAGATGCAGAAAAAGGTGTAAAATTATGGAATGATATTTTATTTGATGAAAACCAAATCAGAATTAAGTTTCAAATTAAACCGCGTTCAGGTGTTGAATTAGGTACGGGTTATTCATATGGGGATAACATTGATTTTACCAATACTAAGCTTGCAAAAAGAACCAGAGCCGATGTTTTTGCAAAAATTAATTTAGGAAAACATTTAACCATCAACCTCAACCATAAATTCCAAAAGCTGAACAGAGATGGCGGCAATGTGTTTACAGCCAACCAAACTGATTTGCGCTTTTCTTACCAATTCAATATCAAACAACGCCTGCGTTTATCACTTATCAACACCAATGTTAATCGAGACATAAGCTTGTATGAAGAAACCATTGATTCACACTCAAGAAGCCTCAGCAATCAACTTATTTATTCATATAAAGTTAACCCAAAAACGTTATTGTTCCTTGGTTACTCAGATTCTGGTGCTGAAGACCAAGACATTGATTTAACAACGACTAATCGAGCCTTTTTTGCAAAATTCAGTTATGCTTGGAAACGTTAAACATTATCCCACATAAGGGTTTTAGTTATTTGCAGAATTTAAGAACGGAAGAAAATCAGTATAAATTCCTTTCACACCATATTTTTCAGTTAATTTATTGATGACTTTTAATTTGTTGATGGTGTAGATAAATACTGATTGATTGTTATTTATTAATTGACGTGCCCATTTCTTTTTAACTTGTGAGGCCCGCATACTGATAGCAAATAACTGCATGTCTTTTACATGACCAACTATAGATGACTTTTTGCCCTCAAACTGGTACAAAATCCAAATCAATTTATCAAATCCCATTTGTTTCAAAACGCTGTATTCCTTGGGTTGATAAAACTGTGGAATAAGGTGACTAACTAAATCTGGATAATATTCTTTAATGTGCGTAATGGCATTAATATTTCCATATTTTACATCAGTGATGATTGTACTGTCTGGATGTAACCTCACCCAATTTGACAATGTTTCTAGCGTGCATGGGTGCCTATTCTTGCTTTTATCTAATAGCTCTTGAAATTGCTTAAAACTCAATGCTGATTTAGTTTTGAAACCAAAATTTTGTTTAAAACGTTTTCCCCAATCGTGTAAACACACCAACTGATTATCGCTGGTCCATGAAAAATCAATTTCGAAATATCGAAAACCTTTTGCATAATTCAAATCAAGTGCTTCTATTGAATTGGTATAACTTACTCCATCGATACCACCGCCCGCATGAGCAATCATTAATGGGGCACCCTTAACATTTGAATTCATAACAATTCCAAAACCTAACAATGAAGATAAAATAATAGAACTGTATCTATTAACACCAATAAAAGATTTTAATAAATTTGCTGACCAAGAATCATTCATTGAATAACAACTCTTCTTGAAAGTCTATGTAACTACTTAAACCGTAATGTGCAAACCTATATAAAGATAATTTCATCAGAATATTGTATAGATGAATCCTGAAATGTTATAGTGATTTAATCGTTCTATTAAATAATCATGGTTAAAAACAAACAAAAAATTGCTTTAATGCTACCTGGAGGCGGCGCTAGAGGGGCTTACCAAGTAGGAGCTTTAAAAGGCATATTAGAAATAATAGATCAGGAAAAAAATATTTTTCCTATCATTACTGGCACATCAGCAGGTGCAATAAATGCTGTGGTCATGGCCAGTTATGCCAGTGATTTCAAATTGGGAGTACAACGTTTAGAGAAATTTTGGACCAGTATCCATTGTCATGATATATACCGTACTGACGGCATAATGATTACAAAAACCATGGCAAGGGTGATTGGATCCATTTTATTCTCATCTTTAGGAGTGAAATCACCAAAATCTTTACTTGATAATTCTCCTTTGAAAGATTTATTAAGTAGAGAGTTACACCTCAATCAAATTCAAATGGCAATTGAATCAGGCGATCTCACTGGTCTAGCAATAACAGCATCATCCTATGACACCGCAGAGGCCAAAAGCTTTTATCAGTCGCACGACTCAATTATCCCTTGGCACCGAACCCGAAGATTTGGTATACCAACAAGCATTGGAGTAGAACATATTTTAGCATCTGCGTCTTTGCCCTTTCTCTTTCCAGCACAACTCATTGGTAATGAATACTTCGGTGATGGGGGTTTGCGTATGACGGCTCCACTTTCACCTGCAATACATTTGGGCGCAGATAAAATAATGGTCATTGGTACCCGTGATGAAGCTCCTATTCCTTCCCCTACAGAAGAATCAGAATACCCATCGATGGGCGAATTAGGAGGTTATATGCTTGATACGATTTTCATGGATACATTAATGGCAGATATATCTAGACTCAAACGCATCAACCATACCGTTTCATTGTTAAATGACCAACAAACTCAAGATACCAATTTAAAACAAATTGACACAATGATATTAAAACCCAGTATTGACGTTAGAGATATTACTGCAAAACATGCTAAAGATATACCCAGGCCTGTGCGCACATTACTAAAAATGATTGGTGGCTGGGGCAAAGATTGGCGCATGCCCAGTTACTTACTTTTTGAACCATCTTATACCAAAACTTTAATAGAATTAGGTTATAAAAATTCATTAAATAAAGCCGATAAAATCAGATCATTTATGCAATAATATTATAATTATTTAATCAAAAATATTAAAACAACATCTTACATATAAAACTTAAATCAAAATCTGTAAATATCATCTAACTTATTGTTTTAAAACTACTAATACACTTATCCACAGAGCCTGTGGATAAGTCTGTGTATAACACCGATTTTAACCTGCTTAAAGGTCGGTAAAACTTAGAGCTTTATCATTTTGGTTAATATTTAACCATATCCATAATTACCTTTAAATACATCATGTTATAATATTTCACATTAAATATACTTAAACATACAGATAAAAATAATTAAAATAATCCTTGACACACCTCTGATGTGCATAAATCAATAACTTAGCGAGTTTTTGTCATGCTTTTAGTTAAATAACACGCGTATCTTTAACTTGGGGTTAGACTATAAAATTAGTATTTGGTATAATAATTTTTACATGAATATATGCCCTTTTTCTATATGAGTTGCCCATTATGTGAACATCAAAACAACAAACCCATTGGTGAAAAGAATGATCATCAAATAGTCTGTTGTTTATTCTGTGGGTTTATACATGTGAATCCCATGCCAAAATCGCCACAATTAGAAGAGTTATATGATCAATATGGCCATACTGAAAGTTATTTAAAAAAAATTAAAAAGAAAATATTTACTTCGAAACATAAACTCAAAAAGTTAAATAAATATTTAAACCAGAATCAAAATCAATTTCTAGATGTGGGATGCAGTATTGGTGCGACAGTTGAAGCTGCAAATAGATTGGGATATGAGGCAACAGGCATTGATCTTGACAAAAAAGTAATTAAACAAGCACAAAAATTGTTTCCAACTAATAAATTTCAAGCTATAACAACCGATGAATTGGTGCAAACAAATATTCAATATGATCTCATATATTGCGCTGAAGTTGTGGAGCATGTTCCTGACCCACATGCTTTTATGGCGTCATTAAATAAATTACTAAAAACAGGTGCGATACTTTATCTGACTACACCAGATGCAGGTCATAGAAAAGTACCAAAAGATTTTGTTTCCTGGAATCGAGTGACCCCACCTGAACATATCGGTTATTTTACACGTAAAACCATGTCACTATTACTAGAAAAGCAAGGATTTAAAGTCATTAAATTTAAATGGAGTCATCGGACAAATATGCGGGTCATCTGTAAAAAACTATAAATTAGTGTTTGGTGTCAATTAAGGAAAGTATTTAAACATTTAATCTTTCACTGGAACTAAAGTCACAGGAATATTTGATTTTTTAATTATTCCAGCACTAATACTGCCCACCAAAATATCATATACCGCTCCATGACCATGGCTGCCAATGATGATGAATTCCGCAGATATTTTCTTGGCTTGGTTTAAAACAGTCTCTACAGTCGGGCCTTGAGCTAAAATGGCTTTACAATCAATACCACTGTCCCGTAACTCTTGAGAGAATTGTTGGATGGCTTTATGCTGTTGATGAAATTCAGCAGCCAATTGATCTCGTACAGTCTCTGGACCAACATCATATCCCACAAAATCTGGGTTAGGTTCGGCCACGTGCAATAAATACATAGGACACTTCATCATCTTAGCCATTGTTTTTGCAACAATGATGACTTTGTCAGTGCTATCTGATAAGTCTAATGCGACTAATATAGTCATGGTTGTTCTCCTACTTGTTTGTGTCTAGCTAATTCTGATTGTACCAAATGATAGAAGTTTTGGGTAAAACGATCAGCTTCTTCACCTGTCATGTGTGACCATTCAGGTAATTCATATCCTTGCATTTGTTTGTGGTCTAAAAAATGTAAACCCAATGCACCTGATTCATTGATTAATATATCCCATGTTAAATCTCGTGGGGCTATATCTGGTTCAGATACGGCATAATGACCTTCATAGGGCATCTGAACAAACACCACATTTGCACCTTTATCTTTAATGGCTTTTGCCGCTTTGATTGCCCTATCTAATTGTTTTGCACGACCTTTTAATATGCCTTCTTGTCTGGCTTCGGGTTGTTCAGCAAAAGGTTTCCAATTCTGTGCCCATATTTGTTTTGCTAACGCGTTATATTCTTCATCTAAATAAACCTTATCCCATAAACGATAATTTCTGTCACGCCCCATATTGGCCAATTTTCTGACATCTAGTCGGTGCCCTACTCCTTCTCTTAGTGGCAAATCCTGACGATGAAGTATCGTTGATAAAGCATAATCATATGTATAAAAAGCAAAATAAGGTTCAAACCACATAGATATACGTTGTCCTAACCACTGAGATGGTGTTTCATTTTTGTGTTGCTTGAGCGCGCCTTTTCTGTATTCAAACCCTGAAAAAAATAAGCCTGGAGCAACACCAACAATAACACTGCCTGTGAAATCAGCATCTTCTGCTAACCCTTCCAATACCGATACAGGACTTGTTCCTTCTAATGCCAGTTGTAGGGGACGTCTGTTATCAAGTGCTTGCCACGCATCAAGTTGTAAATTGAATAACACACGAGATGAGCCAGTAAACACCCATCCATCTCCAGCACCTTTGTTTATTTTTCTGCGTTGTTCTGCCCATAATCCGTTTGAATTGCGATACGAAGGTGTCACATCTTGTGACCTGACATACATTTCCCAAGCCACCATGAGAACAATGACAACTATCACTGCAATCAGTCCTGAAAATTTAACATTTGGAACAGGACGTTGGTAAATTTTTTCTGCTTTCATCATAGGCTCCTTAGATGTGGAATCATGTGACTGTATATTGTTAGAATTGGAAGTAGATGAATGCATTGCTTTCCCCCTGAGTAATAATTATAAACCACAACGCCAAGCCCCAAATTAGTCCGACAAACCAACCTGGAATGGCTTTAACAATATCATGCAATTGCCTGTTTCGCATAAAACAATGAATAAGCAACATCAATGAGATTACAGCCGTAACTATAATGACATCAATCATTGGTAAAACTTTCTCACCACTGAAATCGAATGTCAGCATAGCATCAAGCATCCGTATGGCTGTAGAAAAATCGGCTGCCCTAAAGAATACCCAAGTGATATTAATCAAAAAATAAGTCAAAATGCCTAAAAATAATCTAGGCAACCAACGACTCCAAATCTGTTGGTGCCGTAATCTTGAAACCAATATCCTTTCAATGGCCAAATACAAGCCATGTAAACCTCCCCAAACAACAAAAGTCCAGGCCGCTCCATGCCACAGGCCACCCAATAACATGGTAGTCATCAGATTGGCATATATTCTTAAAGGACCTTTGCGGTTTCCACCCAATGGAATATACAAATAATCCCTTAACCAAGATGACAATGAAATGTGCCAACGCCGCCAAAAGTCTGAAAAACCAATCGAAGCATAAGGAAAACGGAAATTATCTGGTAAAGAAAACCCCAAACACAAAGCAATACCTATAGCAGTGGTCGTATAACCTGCAAAATCACAAAATATTTGACCAGAAAATGCCAATGTTCCTAACCAAGCATCCATTGGATGCAATATCTTAGTGGCCTCAAATGCTGTCTCCGCTGCTTGAGACAATAAGCCATCAGCAACTACAATTTTATTAAATAATCCCAATGTAATTAACCCCAAACCCCAGGTCAATTGAGACTTGGATGCTACTCTTGGGATTTTAAATTGCGGAATTAATTGAGTAGGACGCACAATGGGTCCTGCAACCAATTGAGGAAAGAAAGTCACGAACAATGAAAAGTCTAAAAATGAATCAGTTGGTTTGGCCCGTTTCAAATAAACATCCAAGGAATAAGCCATGGTTTGAAAGGTATAAAAAGAAATGCCCACTGGCAATATAATATTCCAATCAGGGGCTTGGTAATCGATGCCAAAATTAGACATTAAAATTTGGAAATTCTGCATCAGAAATTCACCATACTTAAAATAACCTAACATGCCCAAATTTACCGCAATACTTATGAATAGTAATAAGCGCCTTTTACTTTGGGTTTTTTGCAGATAAATTTTATTGGCCACATGCCAATCAACAAATGTTGAAATCCACAACAAAATAACAAAGGGAGGACTCCATGCTGCATAAAACAGATAGCTGGCAATTAAAAGATTGGTTTTTTTTATTCGCCAAGCAATTGGCAAATAGTGTAGTCCTAATATGACCACAAAAAATACAATAAAAGTAAGTGAATTGAATAACATAAGCCCCCCCTAGCTCTAAGTTACCACTTAGAGTATAGAGCAAAAGACCCTTTTATTGAATCGTTATTTTGCTAATTTTTGTGCTTTTATTGAATAGAGAATGGGAACTTGTTGATCTTTATAGAGTAATTGATAACCTTTGCCATCTACAAATTCTAGGTCTGGGAAACAATTATAAGGACTATACGGATATTCGTGAAACTCATTTATTGTTAAGCCAGCATTAATCAATGACTGAACAACTTCGCTCAGTGGATGTGCCCAAGTTACCATTGTGGATTTATCACCAGTACAATTTTCTGTGTATGTTCCTTCTTCTTCGATGTCTGGTTCATCCATTGAAAAATAGGAATAACCAGATAGCAAATCATTAAAACAATGAAATTCAACAATATTAAATTGGCCACCAATTCTAAGCGATTTTGCCACTAACTTTGCCCAACGGTCTAAATCAGGTAGCCAACATAAAACACCATAAGAAGTATAAACTATGTCAAACTGCTGTTGATTCGATTCGCCAAAACTGTATACATCGTCACTGATAAATTGGGCATTAACACCAATTTCTTGCGCCATTTTTTTCGCTTGTGCAATAGAAGCACTAGATAAATCAACTCCTGTCACATTGGCGCCCAATCTGGCCCAAGACAATGTGTCTTGCCCAAAATGGCACTGTAAATGCAATAAGTCTTTGCCATTAACTTCACCGACTTGTTCAATCTCTATGGCATTCAATGACGACTTGCCATCAATAAATCCTTTTACATCATAGAAGTCGGATTCAATATGTACTTGTGTATTTTTATCCCATGCTTTTTTATTTATTTCTTTATAGTCTATTGTTTCTTTCATATGCGATCAGTTTCAAAAATTCAGTTTAATTCTATTTTCTTCTAAAATTAGCATAAGGATCTGTTCCAGCTTTTTTCTTTTTTGGACGTTTCTTATTAGAATTTCCTACAACGGGTTTTCTAATATTTTGATCACTGTCTTTCTTAGATTTATCTTTGGTTGGTTTTCTTCTGCTATTTTTTCTATTCTGTGGTTTATTGCCATAGGTTTTGGCTTTTTTTGGTTTTTTTGGTTTAATCGGTCTTTTATCCAATGATGGGTTGGGCACATCATGGACTGGTTCAAAACCATCAATAATGGTTCTGTCAATTTTCTTTTTAATTAAGCGCTCAATGTCTTTTAGTAAGGTTGCTTCATCAGCACTAACCAAAGAAATCGCTTCGCCATTTGAACCTGCTCTTCCTGTTCGTCCAATTCTATGCACATAATCCTCAGAAACATGGGGCAAATCAAAATTCACAACATGCGGTAACAATCGAATGTCTATTCCACGAGCAGCAATATCTGTTGCCACTAAGACTTGTACTTCATTGGCTTTAAAACTGGCCAATGCTTTGGTTCTAGCAGCTTGGGATTTATTGCCATGAATGGCAATAGCTGAAATACTTTGGCTTTCAAGATATGTGGTCAATTTGTTTGCTCCGCGTTTGGTTTTACAAAACACCAAGACCTGTGACCATTGATTTTCTTTAATGAGAAAAGCCAATAAACGCGATTTTTGTTTTTTATCAACAGGATAAACTTTTTGTATTATGGCTTCTACCGTTGTATTTCTGGGAGTGACTGAAATTTCTACAGGGTTGTTAACCAAAGACTTTGCCAAATTTCTTATGTCTTGTGAAAATGTGGCTGAGAACATTAAAGTTTGTCGATTTTTAGGGAGTTTTTGAATAATTTTACGAATGTCATGTATAAACCCCATGTCCAACATTCTATCCGCTTCATCTAATACAAATATTTCTAGACTATCGAATCTGACTGCTCTTTGATTGTATAAATCCAATAAACGACCAGGTGTGGCAACTAAAACATCTACACCTTTGCGTAGTTTAATCATTTGGGGATTAATTTTAACACCACCAAATACCACAGCAGATTTAATAGATAAATACTGACCATAGTCCACAACACTCTGATGGACTTGTGCCGCTAATTCACGTGTTGGTGTTAAAACCAAAACTCTGGCTTGATTGGGTTTTGCACTTTTACCAGCATTCAGAATTTCTAATATGGGCAATGTAAACCCAGCAGTTTTTCCAGTTCCTGTTTGTGCAGCTGCCATAACATCGCTGCCTTTAAGTACTGCAGGAATTGCTTGTGCTTGTATTGGCGAAGGTTGATCATAACCTTTTTGCTTTACTGCTTTTAAAATCTGGGGTGATAAGCCCAATGAATTGAAATCCATGATGTGTCTCGAAAAAATTGTGTTGGGTAGCTTACTTGATTGTACTCAAGATTACAGTAAATATCTTTAACAAGCCAAACTTAGGAACTAATTTCGGTTAAATAACGATATACCAATCTATTTATGAATTTTCTTCTTGATTCTGAATAGCATTGGCAATACTTGTTAACAATAAAATTGATTCATCATGATTTAGAGCTGAAGCCAGTTTATTCAATATATTTTTGTCTAATTTTGTTTCTATGGTTTCGCCATTTTCTAAAGAAATATTTATTGTCACCTCAGATGGCGGGTTCATGATTTCTCTTGGGTGAGATAATTCATAATCTTGCCTAGACAAATCGGTGTAATAATCATTTAATTGTATTACAGTTAAATCATCTAACTCATCAACAAGTTGAACTTCCCAGCCTGTTTGTTTTGACTTTAAATTTGATTCAATGTGATATGATGTGGCTATGCCTACAAACTGTTTTGCCAGTATTTCATGGGAGAACAGATACTTTAACATCAGAAAATTTCACCAACCATGCAACGCAAGGAACCGCCTGCTTTTTCTAATTCGCTGACTTGAACATGGTGAATATTGAATCCCCATGATTCCAGCTTTTGTTTTTTCTCATGGGCCAGCGCATCAAAAGCAGTTTGACTAAGGAATAAATCACTCTCTGTAATGGTGATACCATTGCCTGCAAAAGCCAGTTTTTCAGCATCGGTTAAAAAAATTGTTCGGTCTTTATAAAAATCTGCAATCGCTTGTGGCACCGCAGGATCAGCAAATGATCCAGCATGAATCATACAGGCTTTTCCAGCCAAACATGAAAGCACTACATTGGTGTGGTATTCGCCATCTGCCAAATCAAACTGGAACATTAAATCTAGATCAAAAGCTTCATGCATGGCCTTAGCTCCAGCATCATTGACTCTTTCCGTCATTCCACAAAACGCAATATTACGGGCCCGATCTGGTACCAATACACCGGTTAATTCTGCTACAGATTTTTGCCTATTGATGTGGTATTTTTCATACCCCAACATGTCATTAAAAAACATACGAATGTCTTTTCTTTCGGTTTCTTTTTGACGGTTATCGTGCAACATCGCACCAATGATGTATTTGTTTCCGTGGGTGGTCGCAAAAGCATTATTTGGAAATACAGCATCAGGGGTTTCGGCTGATCCAGGAAATGTCATGACAGGAACGCCACAATCAGATATTTTACGTGCCAATCCCATTTGCTGGACTATGGCCAAATCTGCATCAGTTTTTTGGTCCATTTGCATGTATTCATTGTCTGAAGCTGTTTGTTCATCTAATGAAAACCCAACTGGAGAAACCATAAATGCAGCTTTCATGGAAGCGGCTTGTTTGATTGGATATTTGTTTTCAGATACTGCGCGTTTAAATTCTTCTACTGTTTTTACAATCATGCTGGTAATCATTGTTAATTAATTGCGTATTATTAACCAAAACACCACATAAATAAAGATTTCAAAGCCAGTTTTGCCCTTTGTGACTAATTTGTCCCTCTGTGTTTTCTGCCTTTTGCAACTAGCGTCCATGATGCTGGCGGTTGTGCGATAAATGTACTGGCAGTCACTTTAAAACCTGATGTCTCATTTGCGGCCAAGCTTGAATGGGTGGCGTAGGCATCAGCCAACCCTATAGCAATTCCATTTTTATCTTTAGCAATGGCTTGAATCCAAATAAAATCTACACGGTACTCATTTGGATTGGACACATCGCCAATAATGGTGTATTTATTATTTGAATTTTCTTTGTTTATGACAAAATCATCAACTACTATATTTTCTAATTTGCTGTCAAATGTTTTTGAAAATGTTGCCAACGCTTCCATTTTTTGGGTATAAGGAGATTCAGGTGGTTTTGAAACCAAAACCAAGACGGTTGTTTCTGAATTTTTCGGCAAAGTGTCTTGTTTTGACCAGCCTACTTGTTCGCCAATTCTACGACCATCTTTATCAAACATACTCATTATGACGCGTGGTCTGACAACAGTTTGGGCGCTGTCATTGCGAATTGTAACAATCCAATACTGTCCTCCAATGACAGTTTTACCCTCTATCTTACTGATAAGAGTTATCTTGGGCTTTAGAATGGCATTATTGTCAATTGATTCGTTTGTCACTTCATTTTTTGATTTCTTCAATTTTGGCAAACTGGAAACTGGAGATTTTACAAGCTGATTTGATGAGGATTGTTGAACTGGTTTAATAGCTGGATTAACACCAGAGTCATTTGTCATGGGTTGCTCAGACAAAGACAACCAGAAAAATGCGCCACCAATGGCCAGAATTAAAAGTATGACAACATACAATAAGTTTTTAATCTTACTGCTATCAATTTTCATGTGATCTAAATGTGGCTGCTTTTTTATCAGTTGTGAACCACAATGGCTACAAGACAAAAGTGATTCAGAATCTGTTTCAACATTTGAAGAGCCACATGCAGGGCATTTTAATATTTTAAAATCACTCATTTTAATTAGAAAAACTCTTTAAAAACTCTGGAGAGAATAAATAGGATGATATACCATTTAATTATTGTCCCAATAATAGATTTTGGTTTTTTTGGAACCAATTTTTTGTTTGAAGTTTTAGATGTTGTTTTATTAGCACTAGAAGGCGTGCTTCCTTGAGTCGAAGTATTGGATAATTCTTTTTCAATTTGTGTTGTTATACTTTTTAGGACATTTTTGTTTTTTTTGCGTGCTAGAAAATTGCTGTCTCTTATACACATCTGACGCTGCCGA
>CAJXVJ010000078.1 GCA_913061105.1 uncultured Alcanivoracaceae bacterium
TACGAGATTTCTGCCTGTCTCGTGGGCTCGGAGATGTGTATAAGAGACAGTCTCTCAACAATTCGTTGCCAGTCGAAATCCAGCTACCTCCTTTAATTAAATTGTGTTTTCCGTCAAAAGTTGGTACAGAAAAATCATCATACGATGGATGAACCTTAAATCCTTTTAAACCATCAATTGCAGTCTCTGTCCACTGCCAAACATTCCCAACTACATTGTAGAAGTCACCGTGTGCAAATGTATCAACAGGACAAGAAGAAGCACACAACTCTAGATTTGTATTGGTTTTCAATGACCCTTTTTTAAATTCAATTTCATCAAAATTTTCATCATAAATTCGATAGTATTCTGCTTCAGTTGGCAATCGTATTTTTTTTCCTTTTATCGCACTTAACCAATGACAAAAAGCTTTGGCTTCTAGATAGTTGACATCAACAGGCCAACTCCATGGCATGTCGATTATCTCAGTCAAGCTGCGGTATTTATAATCACCATCAGACTCAATCCAAAATGTCGGACAGGTTGATTTCTTAAATTGCAACCATTCCCAACCTTCTTTAGTCCACCATTGTTCTACTGCGTATCCTCCATCTTCGACAAACGCCAAAAACTCTTTGTTGCTAACCAAAAATTTACTGGCTTTAAATTCAGCCACATCGGTAATTTTTAGGCCATATTCGTTGTCCCATCCATATGTTTCTGCAGACATTTCTTTGCCTTGTTTAACCGTCCCCTCAACCACTTGAACCAGTTGATTCTCTGGGACATCTGTTGTCATATTTTCAAATATAGGCCAATTAGGATTTGGTTTTACATAGGAAATAGGTAATTGACGTATTAAAACAGATGACGTTTCAAGGTGAATGCGCTCATGTTCTATGCCCATCATCACAATCCAAAAAGGGTCTTCCCATTTAATTGGAACTGACAAAGGCAATTCATCAATCAATTCATTAACCACTTTACGAACTTTGTTTCGATAATCCTGGACTTCATCAACTGTTGGCCATTGATAATTTTGTTCATCCAAATCATCCCATGACATTTCATCAACACCAATGGCTAACATGGCTTCCATTCGCGAACATACACGATCGGGTATGATTTTTGCAACCAATAATTTATTAACGAAAAATGTCGCGGTGTGTCCAAAATAAAATACCAGAGGATGACGCAATCGGTCTGCTTTTTCAAAATAACCCTTTTCATTCACTATGAGATTAAATAAATCTTCATAAAGATCATAGGTTTCATTAAAGTATTTTTTTATTTCTTGTCTTTTTTGATCGGGATCACCACTATTGATAATCGGAGTATGGGATATTTTCATAGATTAAACTGGTAAAAATTTTATTGTAAAGTTCATAGACCATTATACATGTAATCCTATTTCACTCAAATCATATATATGATGAATATATTACTGAATGATAACAATATACCATTAAAACATGTACTAATTTTCAAATGCGGCAGCGTCCACTGGCTTACTTGCTGAGTTTTCAATATATTTCTTTAGCAATTTCTTAAGCAGTGATAAAATCTCTGGTTTTGTAAATTTAGGATAAGCCCTTGCAAAACAACACAGAAATTCAAGCCATTCTTGAAAATCAACCGCATAAAATCATATCACAAGATGGTAAGAACTTTGTCATATTGGGTACAGCTCACGTTTCTCAAACTAGCGTCGATAAAGTCAATGAGCTATTGGACACCAATGCCTTTGATACAGTTGCCATTGAGTTGGACGAGATGCGTTTTGAAGCCATGACCAACCCAGACAAATATAAAAACATGGACTTGTTAAAAATCATTAAAAACAAACAAACCAGCATGATTGCTGTCAACTTAGCTCTGTCTGCCTATCAAAACCGTTTGGCCAAACAATTAGGTGTCGAACCAGGTGCTGAAATGAAAGCAGCCATCAAGCAAGCTGATGATAAAAATTTAACACTCTGGAAAATAGACCGTAACATCCGTACCACCATGAAAAGGGCATGGCGTTCTATGAAGTTTTTAGATAAATTTGGTCTCATGTTTAGCTTTGGTGGCTTTTTTGAAAAAGAAGACATCACAGCAGAAGAAATAGAAAAACTTAAAACTGGCGATGTACTAGAAAGCACATTCTCTGATTTTGCTGATGAGTCACAACCATTGTACAAAAGCCTTATTCATGAACGCGATGATTATATGGCTGCTCGACTATTACAAGAAACCAAAGACACTCAGTCTGAAAACATATTGGTAGTCATCGGTGCAGGCCATTTAAAAGGCATGTGTGAATCAATTGAAAATAAAATAGAAGCCGATAAAACTGTTGAAGATCTTGATATTATTCCACCAGGTGCAAAATGGGTAAAATTCCTTCCTTGGATTATTACAGCAGTCATCATCGCCGGGTTTACCATTGGCTTTAGTCGATCACCTGATCTGGGTTGGGACTTGATTAAAACATGGGTACTTTTTAATGGTGTTTTAGCCGCAGTTGGAGCAGCTGTTGCCCGTGCTCATATCGTGACCATAGTCACTGCATTTTTAGCAGCCCCACTGACATCATTAAACCCAGCTGTGGCAGCCGGCATGGTTGCAGCGCTTGTAGAAACCTATTTCCGTAAGCCAAAAGTCGGCGATTTTGAAGATTTGCAAACAGATGCTTCGGAATTAAAAGGCTGGTGGAGAAATCCTGTCACCAGGATATTATTGGTGTTTATCCTTACAAATGTTGGATCAGCTGTAGGTACTTGGGTGTCTGGTTTTAAAATAGCAGCGGCTTTGGTCTAAAAACACATGAAATTACCCATCCTAAAAATCGGCCCATACACCATGCCAAACTCGGTTGCATTGGCACCCATGTCTGGTGTGACAGATAGGCCTTTTCGACAATTGTGTCGTAAATTAGGTGCAGGTTATTTAGTTTCTGAAATGCTGACTTGTGATTTATCGTTGTTAAAATCCGCAAAGACCCGATTTAGAATGAACCATGATGGAGAGCCAGGACCAATAGTCACTCAAATTGCAGGATCTGATCCAGAAAAAATGGCCATTGCTGCACAATTTAATGTTGAGAATGGTTCACAAATAATTGATATCAACATGGGATGTCCGGCAAAAAAAGTTTATAAAAAATCCTGTGGTTCGGCCCTGCTGGCACACCCTGATTTAGTTAAGGATATTTTACAAGCTACCGTTCAAGCTGTAGATTGTCCAGTTACCTTAAAAATTAGATTAGGCATAGATGAAAATAGCATCAATGCATTAGAGATTGCCCAAATTGCCCAAGATTGTGGAGTCAAAGCCTTGTTTATCCATGGCAGAACACGTGTACAAAAATACAAAGGATTTGCTGATTTCAAACACATTACAATGGTTAAGCAAAATATTGACATACCTGTGATTGCCAATGGTGATATTGATACCCCACAAAAAGCAGAAAGAATTTATAAAGAAACAGGTTGTGATGGCATCATGATTGGAAGGGCTGCTCAAGGCAATCCTTGGATTTTTCGTGAAGTTTTGCATTACCTAGAAACGGGTCACCTTTTACCCAGACCATCAAACAATGAGATTATTCAAACCATGTATCAACATGTTGAAAATCTGCATGAATTTTATGGTGAATACAAAGGCATGATGATTGCAAGATCACACATTGGTTGGTTTCTCAAACAAATCAATCAAAAACCTATCGCCCGCAAGTTATATTCTATTAACGATGCGGAGAAACAATTATTGTTTATTACTAAAAATTTACTAGAGAGAAAAGTAGCATGAGTATTCTAAATATTTTTAAAAAACCCAACTGGAAAAATAAAGACGCAAGTATCCGAGCACAAGCAGTGACACATGATACCTCACCAGAATTAAAAGCACAATTGAACAACATCAGTCAAAATGACGAATCAGAATTGGTAAGAACTGCTGCATTGCGTCGACTTGATGACTATGCACTTTTGTCAAAAATTGCAGAAAATGATTCACACAAAACAGTTAAAACTGCTGCCTATAAAATCATTCAAGATTGGATCAAAAATACTCAAGATGATGCACAATTAGCAATCATCAGACAAACAACTGATGTAAAAACCATAGAAATGGCTGCCAATCAATCCAGCAATAAAGCTATCCGTGAATTCTGTATTAATAAAATAGAAAAACAAGGTTTACTTGGTGATTTATTGGTTACTGAAAAAGACAAAGAATTACGTCAATTACTTGTGAGTAAAATCACAAAACCTGCCACATTAAAACGCATAGCAAAACTGATTAAGAACAAAGACAAGACATCTTTTAAATCCATTCAAACAAAACTCGAAGGTGATAGTGATAATGCTAAGGTCGTCCATAAGAAAGCGTTAGATTTGTGCGAACAAATGGAAAAACTTATTCATAACACCAGTACATCTAGCAAAACTGATGTAGAAAAAATATATGCTAAATGGCAAGAATTAAAACAAGACGATAACCTAAATACATTTAGCCAACGTTTTGATGGTGCTTACAGAACAGCATGTCTAACATTTGATCCAGAACAACGAGAAGAATTTCTTAACCAACAAAGATTACAAAGAATAAACAGTAAAATTACAGAACTCAAAACATCTTTGGCAGACAACAAATCAGCAACATGGGAAGAAATACAAACCCAAATTAGCAAATATTCTGGATTTGATTTAAGCCATGCAGACGCTGGTCAAAAAGAAGAGTTTGAAACAGTTTTAGCTGAATTAAAAACAATAAGAGACGCTCAATCTAAACAACAAGACTTACCAGAAAGCCTATTGAATGTTGTGGATAAATTAGATGCTGCGCTTAAAAACAAATACAACCAACCCAATCAAATCACCAATTTTCGCAAAATGTGGGATGATCAAGCAAAATCTGCTCACAAAGGCACAGCATTTAGTACATTGAAAGCACGCTTTGATAAAGCCATGTTAAAACTTGCTGAGAGCATCGAGAATTCAGCCGTCTTACGCGACCAAGCAGCTCAAAAAGCAGTTGATGCCATTACTACAGTGCAAAAATTGATTAAAGAAGGCCATTTAGCGGAGGCAAAAGTCGCAATAAACAAAATAGCTGAAAACAAAAAGATTGCTGGGTTCCATCCATTAATCAAAGAAAATAAATTTCAATTTGATTCTGTCTGGAACGAATTGAAAGAATTGCGCCAATGGCAAACTTGGAGTAATGACAAAGCACGCATCGGCCTCATTGATGAGCTAAAAGAACTCATCGGCACAGGCACACATCCTGATGCTCTTTTAAAGAAAATGAAGGAATCAAATAAATTGTGGAAGGACATGGAGGACCATGAAAAATTAGAAGGCGATAGATATGGAGTACGTAACCAAGAACTATACAGCCAATTCCGTGCAGTACAAGAGGCTTTGTTTAAACCTGCTCAAAAGTTTTTTGAAAAAAGATCAGAAATTTGGGGCAATAAATTAGAACAAGTTGAAATCGATATCCAAGCACTTCATGATGTCAATTTGGAAGAAACAGATGATCGGGATTTAGCACGTATGGTCAGAAGCGCTATAAGCCAATTGCGAAATTTAGACAAAGTTCCACCTAAAGTTAGGGGAAAATGTGCGGCAAGAATTAGATCTGGAACAGCCAGAATTGATGCCCATTTAAAAGAATCATACAAAGTAGCAGAGCGCCGAAAACAAAAACTGGTAGAACAAGCCATCGAATTAATAGAATTAGAGGATTTAGATTCTGCCATTGAGCAAGCAAAAGCGCTACAACATCAATGGAAAAGTGCTGGAATAGTTCACCAATCTCAAGAAAGAAAATTATGGAAAGCTTTTAGAAAAGCGAATGATGCTGTATTTAATCGCATAAAAGCCCAACGTGATCATGTGAAGAAAGAAAACCAAGAACTGTATGAAAGCGCCAACACATTAATCGAAACATGTGAAACTGCCATTAATAAAGAAAAAACTGCACAAGGTATTAATGGCCTTATTGAGAAATTCAAAGATGAATTTAACAATTTAAAAGTTGACAACAAAGGCATACAATTAAAAGCAAATAAATTGATTGATTCGTGCAAACAAAAAGTGACGTCTTTGGCCAATTCTGAAACCATACTGGCAATTAAAAACATTCAAAAATATGCCAATATCTGCCAAGACTTAGAATTAGAAAAAATCACTGAAGAACAAGCACAAGAAAAAATAGCCAAATGCAAGTCCATTACCGATAAAAAGTTAGCAAAAAAGCTTGAAAAACGTTTAAAAAATGCCAATCAGAAATCTGAAAAATTTGTGCAATTAGCCAGTGAGATATTAATTGCAGGCGAATACTTAACCGGTTTGGCTTCTCCAGATGAATACAAAGAACAGCGTTTGGCTTATCAAGTTAATGAGCTCTCAAAACGCATGAGTGGTGAAGAGAATTTAGATTCGTTGGATAAAGCCAATGCATTATTAAACGATTGGTTTGTTTTATCAGGTACAGATGCAGATTTTATGAAAGCCAATGACAAACGCATTAAAAAAATCATTAAAGCCCTGTTTGAATTACTAAAAGGTTAATACCGATATTAAGCCTCTAAAAGTTGAATCATAGGCATCTATAAATACTAGAGACCTTTGCAAAATTCTGGGACGATGAAAAAAAGAATGATATTGTGTACGCCAACTATTGAGTGTTTATATAGTTGGTGTAATTATAACAGCAGATGTGCTTTATCAATTTTTTGAAAAAGCAAGGTCATGCGGACAAACTACACTTGCCTGTCTATGCAACTTTCGAAAAATTATTTATGAAAAAAGTGGAACAATCGTATTGTTAATCCATTAACTCTTCATGAATTTCTCCATCCCAGGGATGCATCATCATGTGATCGAGTAAGTCATCAAATTGGTTTGGAAACTCTTTGATAACATTTTCTGGATCTGACACCATGTTTTTATCAACAATCAAACCAAATTCAACTTTTCCATTGTATGACAAAATACTAATCCCCATACCAATCGTTCCATTTTGGGGCACCCAAAACATAATTTTTTGAACCTCAGTACCAGAAATATACAATGGCACTTGTGGTCCAGGTACATTGGTCAATACTGTGGTGGCTTTTTTAGAAAACAAATCCAATAGCATATTCTGAACCGAAGCTGGCGCCATTCCTATGGCACTGAGCAATCCAAATGAAACAATGGCTTGCTTAGATTTCTTCAATTCATTCATCTCTTGATGAACATAAGCCAGCCTTCTTAATGGGTTGCTTTCAAAAATAGGTAACTTGAGAAACACCAAACCAAAATGGTTGCCCAGATTTTTAGCGTGTTCCAATGGTCTTAAGTTGACAGGAACAGTCGCATTTATCACTATTTCATTGGGGTTTTGATTATTTTTAATCATGTATTCGCGTAATGCACCAGCCAAATTAGAGATCAATACATCATTGACCGTTGTTCCAGTGGCATAAGCAATGGCTTTAACCTTGCCTAAATCTATAGAGTCAGCCCACGCAGCGTTTTTACGAACACTGAGTTTGGATTTGAATACAGTTGGTGGATCATCTGGTAAGGTCAATGCATTATAGAGTTCGGCTGCAATGTCCGTCATTTCTGTCACACCTTTTTCAATTAAAGAAGGGTTTAACAAAGCTTCGATTCCTATGTCTTTAATTTGATTGGCTATTTTTATAGAGTTGTTAAATTGTTTTTTTGCAGGATTGACCACTGAATTTAATACGCCTAATTTTCTGTGGTGCTCTTTGTTGTTGCTTTCTGGGGTTAAATTCAGGCTTTTCTCACGACTGGTACTGGTCATGGATAACAATACTTGTATTAAAGCAATGCCATCTGCATAACAATGGTGAATCCTAGAAACCAATACTGGACCTTTATCATAATTTTCAACAATATGGAATTGCCACAATGGTTTAGATTTATCCAATGGGGTAGATGCCAAATCACTGATAAAGTCTTGTAACTCATCATAATTTGCTGCTCCAGGCAATGCCACCCTGCGCACATGGCCTTTTATATCAAAAAACTCATCGTCCTGCCAATAAGTACCGGTTGAATTTATCACAGCTTTTTGTTTAAAACGGCGATATGATAAGAAATTTTTCTCAATCATATCTAAAAATTCATGGTAATCAGGTAATTTGTCCAAAAACATCATGCCCGTTATCATCATTAAATTTGATGGAGATTCCATACGCAACCAAGCCGTATCGACTTTTCGCATAGATTCTTTGTGATTATCAAAGTAGTTAAACATCAGAAAAGGGGTATATTTGCCAGAATAATTTTCATTCTAGCATGCTCTTTATATTTTTCATGATTAATATTAAAATTGTTGGCTAAATTGATTTATTTATGAATTTTTCTGGTTAGAATAGTGTTTGAAATAATATTTGAGTGAAGTGTGTCTGAAGAATTACTAAAAATACCGAATTTTAAACTGATCAAAAAAATTGGTCAAGGTGGCATGGCTAAGGTTTATTTAGGCGAACAACTACAGCCCAAAAGAAAAGTGGCCATCAAAATAGTTTCCCCCAGTAATACAGATCCAAAAATTCTCGAAGACTTAAAACAAGAAGGCGATACTGTTGCCCAATTTAATCACCCAAATATTGTCACAGTTTATGCTTGTGGCGTTGTAGAGAGTAATTACTATTTGGCAATGGAAATTCTGCCTGGTGGTGATTTAAAAGAAAAGTTAAGTGAAAACACTTTAGAAGATGCCGAAGTCTTGCAGATAATGAGAGAGATGAGCAGTGCATTGGCTCATTCTCATAGCCGTAAAACATTGCACAGAGACATTAAACCTGAAAACATTATGTTTAATGAAGATGGTAAAGCTGTACTGTTAGATTTTGGGATAGCCAAAGCCGAAGGCAAAGTCAGTGAGTTTACCCGAATTGGAGCCGTAGTCGGTACACCACATTATATGAGCCCAGAGCGGGCTTTAGGCAAAGAAATTGATGAGCGATCGGATTTATATGCCTTAGGTGTGGTCATGTATGAAATGCTGATTGGCAAAAAGCTTTTTGAAGGCGAAGACACTTTTGCCATATCCTATGCCCACGTTCACGAACCACCACCTGCTTTACCAAAAGACAAATCTGCACTACAACCCATTCTAGATAAACTATTGGCAAAATCACCTGATGACAGATACCAATCTGCTGATCAGTTGACTATGATTCTTGATAAATGGATTGCCAGATTAGACCGGAGTAATTCAAATACTACTCAAGGGTTTATGCCTATTACACAATTTCAATCTAAAACCAATAAGACAGTTATCTATGTTCTTTCTGCGATCATTGCTTTAGGTGTGATTGGTTTTGGTACATGGTATGCCATGCAAGAGAAAGTTGTCATTAAAAATCAAGATTTGACTCCTTCTCAAAAACTAGAATTGAATACCAAAAGAACAGCAGCAAATACTTTTTTAAGAATTGAAAATTATGAAGCTGCAAAAACCAACTATAAAGCAATATTGACAGATTACGATTGTAAAGATGTTGAAGCACTAAACTTCATGAAAGATTACGATCCGGAATTTCACAATACAATTGTAAAGGATTGTCCTGAATAATCTTAATTATTTTTAATTTTAATAATTTCAGCCACAATACTCACTGCAATTTCTTCAGTGGTCTTTGAATGAATATCTAATCCAATTGGTGCATACACCTTATCTAATCTTGTTTGTTTGTGGCCTTCATTCAGCAAGGCATTAAACATCACTTTGATTTTATTTTTACTGCCCAAGACTCCTAAATAATCCAATTTAACATCCAATATTTGACTCAAAATCAATTTGTCTTCCGTAAATTTATGGGTCATGAGGATGGCGTAATCGTTGTCATTAAAATTTACCGACGCCATGACATCAGCATAATCAATAACGTGTTTCGAATGGACATTTGTATTGTCATTTAAGGTATTGATATCACTGCGGTTATCATACAACTTAACTTGGTAATCTAATTTCATCAATAACTCACAGGTGGGCACACTCACGTGACCTGCGCCAAATATATGTACTGTGGTTGATTGTTTTTGCAACTGAGTATATAGCCAATTGGTCTCTGATTTTATCTCACATTTTTCAGCTTCATCATGATTTATAGGTTTAATACCCTCTTGAGTAATTTGAATCATTGACGCATTAGCACAAAGCATGATCAAATCTTTATCCATTTCTGAAAGTGGTGTAAAGGCTATGGTTTGTTCCCCTGAACATATCATGCCCGAACTATCACCAGCATCGCCTCTGTGCACTTGTCGTGAACAAAAGGCTGTGGTTTTATTGGATGCTAGTAACTGTTTAGCTTGTTCTACCAGGTTGTATTCCATAATACCGCCGCCAATAGACCCAAACAAAGTATCTTGATTATCGACAACCATCATAAAACCCCGACGACCGGGTGCACTGCCGCTAGATGCGATAACCGTTAATAAATACAGTTGACGTTTATCATCGGTTACTTTTTGTATGTGATTCCAAATGTTCACAAAACATCTCCTGTTTGAACAACTTAATATTAATGCAATACCTATAAATTAGGTTATTGAACTGATTAATTTGGTTATTATTATAATGTTATAGTGACCATAATTGCAAACTATCAAGTCTAAGAATTTAAGCTTAAATAGCACAGCATTATCAATTGATACAAGTTAGGGTTTTTCAGGAGAGTAAATGGAAAATAGTTTGAAAAGAATAAAGATTTCATCCTTGAAATCTTATCTATTATAAAAGAGTGTTACTTATGGAATGTGATCGAGATTAACGCCTTCTTTTTCAACTGACAACAAATCATCTCTAGAGATACCTAAAGTTAAAGTGGCTGTACTGGCTACAAATATTGATGAATAAGTACCAATCAAGATTCCCACAATTAATGCAAAAGCAAATCCATGAATCATGGCGCCACCAAAAATGAACAATGCCGCTAACACCATTAATGTTGTTAATGAAGTAATAATTGTTCTTGAAAGCGTTTGGTTAATGGATTTATTAAACACTTGTTCTGAAGTTTTCTTGCGCATGGCCCTGAAATTTTCACGCACACGGTCGAACACAACAATGGTATCATTCAATGAATAACCAATCACCGCCAGCAAGGCTGCCAATATGGTTAAATCAAATTCCATTTGCAAGATAGAAAAGACACCCGTGGTTATTAATACATCATGAACCAAAGCCACAACAGAACCAACAGAGAACCGCCATTCGAAACGCATGGTCACATACAATAGGATACCAATAATCGCATATAAGATAGCCAATGACCCTTGTTCAACCAATTCATCACCCACTTGTGAACCAATGTAATCGCCTTTGCCGACAAAAGCAGATTCATCTAATGGTGCAATAATCAAAGCCAACTGATCTCTAAGGTTGGTTGATTCTTCATCGGACTCTGATTGAAATCGAATTTGAATAGATTTTGCTGATCCAAAATTTTGTACCGATGCATCAACAAATTCATTGCTGTTTAAAGCATCACGAATTTCATCTAATGGCACAACCTTATCAAAATCAATGACAACTGCTGTTCCACCGGTAAAATCTAATCCAAAGTTCAAACCTCTGGTTACTAACGAGCCGATAGAAATGGTGATTAGTATCACTGACAAAATCATCGCATGCTTACGCATAGACATAAAATCAAAATTAGTTTTTCCTAAAATATTCATGTTCTGCTCCTTATATTGAAATTGATTTGAGTTTAGTTTTGTTACCATATATCAAGTTCACGATAGCTCGCGAAACCATAATGGCGGTAAACATTGATGTGATAATACCAATACTAAGAGTCACGGCAAAACCTTTAATCGGACCAGTACCAAAAGCAAATAAGACGATGGCGGCAATGAATGTTGTGACATTGGCATCAGCAATAGTAGATAGTGCTTTACCATATCCTTCATTAATACTGCCCTGTACCGTATTGCCTAAAGCCAACTCTTCTTTAATCCTTTCAAAGATTAGTACATTGGCATCCACTGCCATACCAACAGTTAATACAATCCCTGCTATACCTGGCAAGGTTAATGTTGCTCCAAACATAGATAATGCGGATACGATCAAAACGACATTAAAGGTTAAGGCTATGTTTGCAACGATGCCAAACATTCGATAGTAAATAAGCATAAATATCAAAACCAGAACAAACCCAATCAAAACAGATTTAAAGCCTTTGTCTATGTTTTCTTTACCCAATGAAGGACCAATGGTTTTTTCTCTGACAATCTCAACGGGTGCAGCCAATGAACCTGATCGCAATTGTAATGCCAATTTATTGGCAAATTTCATGCTATCAAGGCCAGTGGTTCTAAACCTGTTACTAAATGGACCTTGAATGTTAGCAACACTGACAACGGTTTCTTGCATTTTATAGATATTCTTAGTTGTCTCTTTGCCATTTTCATCTGTTATTGTTTTTCTCTCAGCAAGGACTCTTTCTTTATAAACAACAGCCATAGGATTACCCACATTGTCACGGGTAAAATCTAGCATGCGTTTGGCACCAATGTTATTTAACCTAACACTTACTTGTGCACCACCATCTTGCGGGTCATTACCAGCAGAGGCATCGATTAACTGATCACCTGTAACAATGGTTCTTGTTTTGAGTAGGACAGGTTGGCCATTTTCTCTTGTATAAAATTTGTAACCCAATGGTGCTCTTTTACCTTCAGCCTGAAGAACCACAGCATTAACAGTTGCATCTGGATGTGCTGCTCGGTATTCTAGTGTGGCAACCGAACCTAATGTTTCTTTTATTTCTGAAGAATCTTGAACACCAGGTAATTGAACAACTATTCTATCTGAACCCTGTCTTTGAACAATTGGCTCGGTGACACCATATTCATTAACGCGGCTACGAATCGTAGAAATATTTTTCTCTAAGGCTTTGGTTTTAATTTCTTCAATGGCAAATGGACGAATGGTTCCAACTAAGGCTTCAACACCGTCAACTGCTCTTTGCTTAAAACTAACCTCATCTAGCTGTGTTCTGAGTTTTTCTGAAGCAGCGCTGGCTAAATCTGCATCTTTAAACTTAATGATTAATTTGTCATTTTTCCATTTTATACTTTGTTTAGGAATTTTGCTTTTTGATAATACAGTAATGGCATCACCACGCAGTTGACTGTACTTAGTATCTAAGGCTTCTTCCATGTCGACTTGCATCAAGAAATAAACACCACCCATCAAATCAAGACCCAAGCTCATGGCAGAACCGCCAGCATTTGATAACCAGTCTGGCACATTGGGTTTGAGGTTCAATGCAGATTTATAATCAGTCAAACTACCCAATATTTCTTTGCCTTTTAATTGATCTTCAACATTTGCAAAACGCGTGATAACTGTTTCGTTTTCAAGTGATATTTTATAATCTTTCATATCACCGGCTTGGAATTGCTTATCAATTTTTGTAATCAATTCATCATTAACAGGTGCAGATTTGATCGCACTGGTTTGAATGACGGGGCTTCTGCCATAAATATTAGGTAAGGCGTAAAAAACTCCCAATGCCAAGACCACAATTATGAGCAGGTTTTTCCATACTGGATAATGGTTCATAGTCTGTCTCTTATACACATCTGACGCTGCCGACGATCTACTCTGTG
>CAJXVJ010000079.1 GCA_913061105.1 uncultured Alcanivoracaceae bacterium
CTACACAGAGTAGATCGTCGGCAGCGTCAGATGTGTATAAGAGACAGATTTAAGATCAGCCATCACCGAAGATTTAGTATTTCGTGGCGCATTACTTTATATCTTAGTGTCAAAATTAGGCATAAGATGGGGAACCTTACTATCAGCCTTAGTATTTGGAATATACCATTGGTTCTCATATGGCTTGCTTCCTGGAGAATTCAGATTATTTCCCTTGTTGTATGTTTTTATCATTACAGGATCTGTAGGGTATGTATGGGCCTATGCATACATTAAAACCCAATCAATAATGATGCCATTGGGATTTCATTTAGGTTCAAACTTTATATACAGTTTGTATTTTAAAAATTCAGCTTATGGTGAACTTGTATTTAAAGAAGTTTCTAGGATTGGTTTAGGAGAAGGGTACTTGAGCTTCTTCTATTTAATCTCAAAAGGGGTTGCTACTGCTTTGATTACATTGATTTTTGTTAAATTTTGGGTCAAAAAACATGTTGAATAATTTATTAACAAAGTATCACTTCACAAGTCGAATAGTTTTTGGAGTTGTTCTTTTTGCGTTGGCTTTAATTTCAACTGGAATTATTGAAGGTATATTTCAGTATAAAAAGTATTTCCCGTTTACAGGCATGATTCTATTGTTATTGGCAACATGGGTCTTGTATAAAGTTGATTACCAAAACCTAAATCAGCTGGGTTTAAACTTTAGTTCTAGAAATTACAAATTTATTTTATTGGGCTTATTTATTAGTCTATTCACCTATTGTATTGCTACATTGTTGAAAAATCTCATTACAGGTCAAAGTATTGAGTTCAATCATTCATTCGATTATAAATTAGCACTTATTGGTATATTTTACCTGATACCAAATGTAGTTGTTGAAGAGTTACTTTATAGAGGGTATTTGTTTAAAAAAGTAGTTAATAAATCAAGTGTAATTATTGCTAATATTGTTTTTTCTATGTTATTTATGCTTGTACATGTTCTTGACTCTCAGGTTCTCTCAAGTCTTGGTAGTACCATATTAATGGCGGTTACAATACCGGTAGGACATTTGTTTTTTGCGGTTGCTTTACTAAAATCAAAAACAATTTTATTCCCAATCGGTTTACATTTAGGCAATAACATTGCCAACATACATATTTTAACATCACCACAAAAAGACCAATCTTTGTTATATAGTGCTGGACCAGGCACTTTTGAAACTTGGCCAAGTTTCATCGCATTTTTAGTTATATGGAATGGTTTTTATTTGTTAGTGACGTACCTTATTTGGAAATGGCCTGAAAACTATTCATCACGCCTCAAATCATTACAATAGTTGAAATACACATATTTTAAATGCTTGTTTTATGTATAATATTCAAGCATTTATATTTTGAATATTGTCAAAGCATAGTAAAAATAATTGGGGGATAAACTTAATCATGACAAGTGTTGCATTAATTGCAGTTGCTAAAGATGAAGATACTTATATACATGAATGGATACATCACCATTTATACTTAGGTTTTTCACCAATATATATTGGTGTCAATCGTACATCAGATAAAACCATTGAAATTATTGAGAAAATTTCAAAAACAGAAAAAGAAGTCCATGTTTATTGTTTAGATTGGATTGATCAAGGCAGTAATGGTTTAAATAAAGACATTCAAAAAATAGGGTACTCCTATTTAAGTACTAAAATTGATAAGAGTAAGATTGATTATGTTGGTTTTTTGGATATTGATGAATTTTGGTTTAATGTTGAGAATAAAAATATTCACGATTTTATAGATGAAAACATGCCTTTTGATTTAGCCTCATTTTTTTGGTTATGTCAACTTGGAGAGGACAGAGAGTTTTTGCCACCTTTCAAAGATGTATTATATGACGCTGATAAACATGTTAAATCTATAGTAAGTACAAGTACATTAGATCATATACAAACTTTCACCCCCCATGTGCCAATTTACAAAGCAAATTATTATAAAAACCTTATACACATAGATCAACAAGGCAAAAAAATATTTCAACTCGGCTCAAAAAAAAGGTTTAATAAACCCTTTCCAGTTTCAGATGTAAAAACCATTTCTACATGTATATTGCACAGAATGAAGCGCTCTGAAAGAGAGTACTTATCCATAGTATTAAGGGGCAGGCCATCTGGGCATTTAATAAAATCAAATGGAAGGACTGGGTTCAAAAAAGCCAATGTTAAATTGCCACCTATATTTGATCAAACCTATTACACTTCATTAATTAATTTCATAGAGAATCATGGTTTAGTTGAGATTCTAAAGCGTGCAAAAGATAAAAGACTGCATTATTACAAAGATAAAATTGAATGCATGGATGAAGGCCAATTAATTGATGAGGTTGATAATGCACAAAAAGCTCTAGCTGATACAATTGGTATGGGTGTATTTGTCACTGCATTTATTAAAAAGGTTGAAGATGTCGATTATTTGAAAGAATTTTCCGAAAGTTTAGAAAGCTATGATTTAAAACTTAGTATTCAATTAATGCAAAAAGCACACGATTTAAGTCCAAAGAATCCACTGATTAAGAACAAGCTGGACGAATATTTACAATAGATGTCGCAACAGGTGATGGCAGTGTGCATCTGTTCAATGTTAAATCAGAATATCTTTTTGCTTTTTCTTAAGCCACTCTGACATTAAAAAAATAATTTTGTCCTAATCTGTGTTTTTTATTTGTATGTTTAGATAAGAAACTTAAATTAGGAAAAAAATATGCTTAATAAAAAACGCAATGAAATAAAAAAAATCACCCTCACTATTGGTGCGGCTTTAATCATGGGACATGGCATTGCCATGGCACAAATTCCCAATGTCTTTGAAATAAGTGATGTAGATGGTAACAATGGCTTTGTCATTAATGGTGTAGATAATAATGCAGGTATAGGAATGTATGTCAGCGATGCCGGTGATTTTAATAACGATGGCATAGCTGATTTATTTATAGCCGCTGCTCAGGGAAAAAACTATTTGATATTTGGGCAAACAGGTGGTTTACCTAGCCCTTTCAATCTTCTATCTGTTGATGGAGGCAATGGCATCATCATCAATTCCCCGGTAAATGCAAGTGCCATCGGCAAAGCTGGGGATATTAACGGTGATGGTATCGATGATGTGGTGATTGGTACATCCACTGCTGATCCTATTTTAACTGGCAAGGCTTATGTGGTATTTGGAAGTGGTCAACCATTAGCACAATCATTAAATTTATCGGCATTAGATGGCAGCAATGGTTTTGTTATTGAAGGCATTGATTTTGATGATCGCGCTGGAATTTCAGTTGGCTCAGCTGGCGATTTTAATAACGATGGTTTTGAGGATGTTATCATCGGCGCAAGCATGGTTGACAATGGTGAGTTTAACAATGGTGCAAGCTATGTCATCTATGGAACAGATCAGGGATTCACTGAAAGCATTGAACTCAGTGACATTAATGGTAGCAATGGCATTGCTATTTATGGTGTTAGTGCTCAAGAACGTTCGGGTACAGATGTGGCTTATGGTGGCGATATTAATGGTGATGGCATCAGTGATCTGATCATTGGTGCTCCAGAAGCAGGTCCCAATGGCATGAACTCAGGAAGGTCATATGTCGTCTTTGGTGGGCAAAATTTACCTCAACCCTATATGTTGTCCAGCTTAAACGGAAGTAATGGTTTTGCCATAAATGGTGTTGGTACTTTTGATTTTTCCGGTCATGCTGTCAGCTCTGCTGGAGACATGAACGGTGATGGCTTTGATGATGTGTTAATAGGTGCCTATGGTGCTGACCCTTTTGGACATAGTGGTGCTGGAGAAAGTTATGTTGTGTTTGGTTCTGGCTCTGCTTTCCCCGCGGCATTTGAACTTTCAGATCTTGATGGAAATAATGGTTTTACCATAACCGGGATTAACCAGTTTGAAGAAAGTGGCTTTGCTGTTAGTGCAGCTGGAGATGTCAATGGTGATGGCTTTAGTGATATACAAATTGGTGCACCTGAGGCAAACAATAACGGCAGGAGTTACTTGGTTTATGGCAGATCTGAGGGTTTTCCAAACCCCTTCGAAATGTTTCCCATTCCAGTAGGTCAAGGATCCAGGATAGAAGGCAGAAGTTTTGATCGTTTTGGTAGCACCATGTCTAAAGCTGGAGATTTCAATAATGATGGAGTAGATGATTTTATTATTGGAGGACCAGGTAACTCAACCAATGGCACTGGCTCGGGTACAGCCTATATTGTATATGGAAATGATACCGTTTTTACGAGCAGCTTTGATGAATGAGATATAGATTTTTAAACCTTTTTAAATACAGAAAATCAACTGTTTAACATTCATACTACAAATTACGCATTCAGCAATGATTATAATTCATGATTTCTCATGCCAAGAAATCAGGAATTAAACAAAGGTGTCATATCTACAGATAATCGACTTATTATTAGAATAAAAGAATAAAGGTTCATTTTGTAATCTTAACCAATTGGTTATTGTCTATTTGATATGAGTATGTAATTTCCTACAAATGTTTAGGATTTAAGCTACATATTATTAATTTAACAATCACTACAATACTTCAATTCTAATACTAAAAAATCAGGAGATAAACAAGGATGTCAAAACTAGCCATAGTCTATTCGCGCGCGCAAAACGGCATTGATGCACCTTTGGTAAGGGTTGAGGTGCATTTATCTCGGGGATTGCCTGGTTTATCTATTGTGGGGATGGCTGAAACAGCTGTGAAAGAAAGTAAAGACAGAGTCAGGGCTGCGATTATAAACACCAATCTTGAGTTTCCAAAACAACGCATCACCATTAATTTATCGCCGGCAGATTTACCCAAGGAAGGCGGGCGCTTTGATTTGCCGATAGCCGTTGGCATTTTGGCTGCCTCTAAGCAGGTATCTGCTGACCGTTTGACAGAGACTGAGTTTATTGGAGAGTTATCCTTAAGTGGGGAATTACATCCGGTTTCTGGCGTGTTACCAGTTGCTATACAAACGGCTGAAGCAACCCGAGTATTGGTCGTACCTTTTGAGAATGGTGCAGAGGCGGCATTAATCTCTTCAGTTACCTGTAAAACAGCACGCAACTTATTGGAAGTGTGTACTTGGTTAAATCAAATGGATGAATTGCCCAATGCAGAAAAAATAAATAATGTGAGCACAATATCTGTGCCAGATTTATCCGAAGTTAAAGGCCAATTAAATGCTAAAAGGGCATTGGAAATTGCAGCAACTGGTGGGCATAATTTACTTTTTATTGGCCCACCAGGTACTGGCAAGACCATGTTGGCAACCCGTATGATTGGCATACTGCCTCCATTGACTGAAACCCAAGCCATCGAAGCTGCAGCAATCGCATCCATCAGCGGTAAAGGGTTTGATATTAATAATTGGCACAGACCTCCATTTGAAAGCCCTCATCACACAGCTTCTGCTGTGGCGTTGGTAGGTGGTGGCTCCAATCCTAAACCTGGGGATATTTCTCGGGCACATTATGGTTTATTATTTTTAGATGAGTTGCCAGAATTTTCACGGCATGTTTTGGAGGTTTTGCGTGAACCTTTAGAATCAGGGAAAGTCACTATCTCTCGTGCGGCTAGGCAAGCTGAATTTCCAGCACGGTTTCAATTAATTGCCGCCATGAATCCTTGTCCATGTGGTTTTTTAGGAGACAAAGAGCGTACATGTATCTGTTCACAATCACAAATAGAAAGATACCGTGCCAAGATATCAGGGCCATTACTAGATAGAATTGATATGCATGTAGAAGTATCTAGAATCGCCTATAAAGAGCTGAGAACCATTAGCGATGCCAATGAAACCAGTAACCATGTCAAAGAACGTGTAACTATAGCTAGAAACAGGCAACTAAGTAGAAATAATGGCAAAACCAATGCACACCTAGATACCAAGGACATGGACAATCTATTAAACATATCAGAAAAACATCTGGTCATGCTTGAGAACATTGTTGAAAAGTTGAAACTATCAGCCAGAGCTTATCACCGAATACTTAAGATATCTCGCACCATAGCAGACTTATCAAATAGCGAAGAGGTGCTAAGAGAGCATTTGCTTGAAGCCATTTCTTATCGATTCCTGGATAGAGCTGTTCAAATTTAAGCTTAAATCAAGAATGTTTTTCTGTGACCAATGGCACTGTTGGTTTTGTTTATACTTTGATACTATATATAGAAGAGGTCGTTGCTAGATACAAGAGTTTTTCAAAGTCTAAAAAATCATCACACCATGATACATTTCAATATTGGAATGTTTTAGTACTTTTACCAATTCGATGTTTTAAGTAATGACTTAAAAGTCAAATAAACAAACTTAATGAGGTAAATATAATGACTAACAAAAAAACCAAAGATGACGCAATCGAAGTAGAAGCAGAAGTTGTGGATTCAAATGAAACTAATAATAATGATACTCAAAGTAAAAGTTCTGAAAAGAATTCAGAATTATTCAGCCGTATATTTTACACCGTATTATTTTGTTTAATTGGTTGGATGACATTGTGGGTTTTTACCTTTGTCGTACTTATTCAATTTGGTTTCTTATTAATCACAGGTCAAGTCAATAAAAACTTGAAAGGTTTTAATAAAGAGATAGGTCTATTTTTATTCGATATGATCAAGTATCTGTCATTTCAGTCAGATGTTAAGCCATTTCCATTTAGAGATTGGCCTTATGATGAAGAAAATAAAAATAAATCTGAACTATCTGAAAATAACACAGTCGAAGTAGGTAAATAAGAAATTATTTTTTTCATTTAACTCCTCCCTAGGTTCCGGGGTTTTAATAACCTCCCTAAACAACTCTTTCCCCGGAACCACTTTTTTTAAATACAGAATTTTTTAAATTACCAAAGGTTCCGAGGTTTTTTTACCCTCCCTCAACAACTCTCTCCTCGGAATCCTTTTTTTATCATTATTTTTCACATCTCGCTGGTTAACCATTACCGTGATGTAATATCATTCCAGTTCGCTTTTATTTATTTTATTAAAATATGATTAAATCTATACTTTTATTGGTGTGCATTAGTTTTTCAGTCACTGCAGTTGTTTTAGAAGATTACCTACCTGAAGAAACACGTTACGACATCTCCATTCCAACGCCCAAAGCAGTAACAGGCATTGAAGTAGGTGAGAGGCATTACCGACATGATCAAATCATACATTACCTGAGTGTTATAGCTGCATCGTCTTCCAGAGCACGATTGATAGATTATGGGGTGACAAATGAAGGCCGACGATTGGTCTTGTTATTTATCAGTTCTGATAAAAATATGGAAGATTTAGAAAGCTTGTCAACCAATACCAATATTTTAAAAGTGTGGAATGGTTTTTCTGTGCATGGAAATGAATCCAGTGGAGCCAATGCCAGTGTTTTATATGCTTATCATTTGGTAGCTGGGCATTCTGATTCAATTAATAGAACTTTAAATGAAACCTTAGTCATTATTGATCCGACAATTAATCCTGATGGCTATGATCGATTTGTGACCGATGTCAATTCTATGCGTGGAATGATAGACAACGATGACAGTAATGATAGTTCTCACCAAGAACAAAGTCCTAATGGCCGGACAAATCACTATTGGTTTGACCTTAACCGTGATTGGTTGTTGCTTTCTCAAACTGAATCAAGGGCACGAATTGTACAATTCCATAAATGGCAACCCCATGTATTAGATGATCACCATGAAATGGGCAGTGACAGAACCTTCTTTTTTCAACCTGGTGTGAAAGACCGGACTAATCCGCTGATCCCAGAAAAGAACATAGATTTTACCAATAAATTGGGTGTGTATCATGCCGATACATTGGGCGAAAAAGGCATGAGTTTTTATACCAGAGAAAGTTTTGATGATTTTTATCCTGGCAAAGGTTCAACATATCCAGACTTGCAAGGCTCGGTTGGTATTTTATTTGAACAAGCCAGTGCCAAAGGCGGAAGGTTGAAAACCAAAGAAGGGTTGCGTTCATTGTCTGATGGCATCGATAATCAATTTCGAACTGCCATGTCTACATTAACTGGAGCATTCGATCTAAAGCCTGAGCTTTTAAAATATAAAGTTGATTTCTTTAACAATGCTGTTGAACAAGCAAAAAAACAAAAAATAAAAGGTTATGTGATAGATCTTTCAAAAGATAAAATAAAAGCATTGAAGCTTATCGACTTTTTATCACTACACAAAATTACTGTCAAACAATTGAAATCCACGGTGACAGCTAATAACCACAAATATCCAGCCCAAACATCCTATTTTATTCCATTGGTTCAACCTCAATACACATTAATTAAGTCATTGTTTAGCACAGATACTTCATTTGAGAATAATACTTTCTATGATGTATCATCATGGAATTTGAGTATGGCTTGGGGATTGACATTTGCATCAGTTAAAGAAATACCCATTACTGAGGAAATAAATTTTAAAACCGCCATTAATAATTACAGTACCAGCGCGATTGCTTATGCCTTTAATTGGGATGAAGGCAATGCTCCTGCAGCTTTAAATTATTTACACCAACGTGATATAGAAACCAAAGTAGTGAGTAAATCATTCAGTATTATTCACAATGGTAAGCCCTTTGTTTTTAAGCCTGGGAGTATAATTATTCCAACAAATTCAGATAATTCATCACAAGTGTTAACTGTGGTTGCCAATATTTCAGAGTTTTTTCATGTCACCAGTTATGCCTTGACTACAGGGCTAAATGACATTGGCGTAGATTTGGGCTCTCCATCAATCAAGACTATAAGAAAACCCAAACCTTTATTGGTGATAGGTAGTGGCATTAATGCCTATCAAGCAGGCAGTATATGGCATTTAATTGATACGGGTGTTGGCATGCCAATCACTAAAATCACCAAACTGCAATTAGCAAAGATAGAATTGAATGACTACACTCACTTGATATTACCATCTGGAAAATATTATGAAAAAGATGACAAAACTACCGTTAAAATCGAAAAGTGGGTGAAGCAAGGCGGCCATTTAATCAGTTTTCAGGAGTCTTCTACATGGACCGAAGAAAAAATACAGAAGCAAAAAAAAGATCCTAAAGAACTGTCTGCTGGTCCTCCAAAATCATACAGTGAGTATGACCGTGATTTAGCTAAAAACACCATAGGTGGAGCCATTGTTTCTGCTAAAGCCGATTTGTCACATCCCTTGAGTTATGGCATGAATTTAAAAACCCAACACGCATTAATAAAAGGCAACAGTTTGCTCAAACCAACAAAAAACCCTTATGCCACACCATTGCGTGCTGAAAAAAAGGCGCTAGCAGCGGGTTATATCTCAGAAGAGAAACAAGAGTTAATCAATAATAGTGCGTTAATTATTGCCGAAAAACTAGGCAAGGGCAGTGTGATAAAATTTGGCTTTAACCCAAATTTTAGAGGATTTTGGTTGGGCACTCAAAAATGGTTAATCAACGCCATCTATTTTTCTGATTTGATCAAAAAGACTGAAATTAAAAAATAAGTTTATTTCTTGTCGTTTTTATCATTTAAATAAAGAACGCGCGCACCAATGGCAATTAATCTTAATTGGTCTATGGCCCTTTTTTCTAGTTGTTGTCTTTGTTGTGGTTTAGCAGCCAAGGACTCAGCACCGGCATTGAAAATGATAGCCACCATGGCTTCAGCTTGAGTATAGGCAATTTCTTTTTCATAACCAATGGATTGAATATAATCGGTTAATTCCACAATAAAGTATTGAATCTCACGGGCAACCGCATCACGTAAAGCGCGGGTTGTGCCAGAACGTTCATGAAACAACAAGCGCAATATATTGGCATTGGTTTCGGTAAATTCAAAGAATGTTTTAACAGAAGTGACAATAACGCTGCCATTTTTTTTAAACCTTTGGCGTGCTTTACGCATCAATTGGCGCAAAGTAAGGCCTGATTCATCAACCAAGGTTAATCCCAGTTCTTCCATGTCTTTAAAGTGTCGGTAAAACGAATTGGGAGCAATGCCAGCTTTACGGGCAACCACACGTAAACTTAAAGCAGCAAAACTTTGACTGTCACTTAATTCGCTGATTGCAGCGTCAATAATTGCACGTCTGGTTTTTTCTTTTTGTTGAGATCTGCTGGTGGACATCTAATGACCATAATTTAATTGTCTTTATGCTACAATATAAAATCGTTCAAGTCATTAAATCAATCATGAAAAAATCATACTTAATAACTCTGTCTCTATTTATCATTTTAAGTTTTAATCTAAGTGCCCATGAAAAATCTGCCACAGCCACCTATCTAGGAAATGAAGGCGTCATGATAGAAAATGGCGAAACAAAAATTGTTTTTGATCCTTTTTTTCATAACAATTATAATCTTTACCAACTGGTTTCTGATGAAACCAGAGATGCCATTTTTTCAGGCAAAGCACCCTATGATGGTTTAGATGCCATCTTTATCAGCCACGCCCATGGCGATCATTTTTCAGCTGAAGACGTATTGAAGTTTCTACAAAATAACCCACAAGCCAAATTGTTTGCACCAACCCAAGCGGTGGAAAAAATAATGGCATTAAAAAACAGTGAGGCCATAAAAAAACAAATCAATGGCATTGCATTGCAAAAGGGTGACAAAGAACAAACATTAAAACTGGATGATTTACTCATAGAGGTGGTGCGCATTCCTCATGCAGGTTGGCCTGCCAGAGCGGAAGTTTCTAACCTGGTTTTTCGAGTCACATTGTCAAACGATGTCACCATCATGCACATGGGCGATGCAGATCCTAATGATGAGCATTTCAAGCCCTATAAAGAACATTGGTTAAAAAACACAACCAATACCGCCTTTCCACCTTATTGGTTTTATCTCAGCGAAGAAGGTCCCATCATATTAGATGAGCGCATAAACGCTGAAAAATCAATTGGCATCCACGTCCCAGTAAAAGTGCCAGAATCTTTGATAATGGTTGATGAACCCTATTTTTCAAAACCAGGCGAAAAGCAAGAGATTAATCATAAGCATGATTAGTGTATCCAAGAACATAATAAATGCTAAGCTGAATTTGCATTTATTAATAAGTAAATATCATGTTTTATAATATTCAAGCCTTAAGAGGAATAGCGGCTTTAATGGTTGTATTTCATCATGCTTTGCCTCATTTTAAGGCCATGAATTTATCCAATATGGTGTTTGAATCTATTGCCAAATTTGGGTATTTGGGGGTTGATATATTTTTTGTTATCAGTGGTTTTGTTATGGCAAAAACAACGATTGGAAAAATACAAAACATAAATTCATCTGTACAATTCATCTTTAAAAGGTTTTTAAGGATTTTCTTGGGGTTTTGGCCAATTGTATTTTTGGCCATAATCTATTATTATTTTTTCAACCCTTCATTTCTTGACAACAAAGAAATCCTCCAATCCATTTTTTTGGTGAATGCTAATATGTTTGACTTGGTTATTGCACCAGCATGGTCTTTGACCTATGAATTGTATTTCTATTTGATCATTGCTATATTGATGCTGTCGCCAAAAATAAAGCCACAATTTTTATTTACTGCTGTTATTTTATTTATTATTTTAAAAATAACCTTTGTAACTCTAGGTAGTAATAAATTTATAGATTTTTTCCTATCATCTTTGATTCTTGAGTTTATTGCTGGATATGCACTGTATTATTTCCTTGATAAGTTAGCTAATAAAAAGTTTATTGTAATAATTTTATTGGCGACAATAGGGTTTCTTTACTTGGCAATCACTATTAATAAACCCTATGGGCATATTAGAGTTCTTACATTTGGTGTATTTGCATTTTTAATCGTTTGGTTGTTTGCTTCATTAGAAAAAAACAAAATATTTATAATAAAAGGATTATTTAAGTCACTTGGAGATTCATCCTATACACTCTATTTAACGCATGTTGTGTTTTTAGGTATGTTATATACCCTCGGCTTGAGAGATTATTTGGTGCGTGTTGATTTTGCTATGATAGGATTTATCATTTACATGATTTTAATTGTAACTTTCAGTTGGTTGTTTTATAAAATTGTAGAGCTTCCGTTATACACAACGGCAAAAAAACATATGATTAAATCTGACTAATGTCAGGTTATAGAATTCTAAATTTATAGGATTGGTCTAGTAAAATGATACAAGATGAAACAACCATCACTGTAATGATAGTCACTATTTGAAATTTTAATGACAATTTGTGTTTTTTAGAAATTTTATAGACTAAATACAACAAGAAGCTGCTAACTATAATAGCCAATGTAAAAAGACCTATACCTAAGTATTCACCTATTTTCCCCTCGTCATTTGGATGGATAAAATTCATTAATCCTGCTAAAAATCGCATATAAAATGGCGTCAATAATAGAGGATATAAATAGATGTTCCAATTTTTATATTTGAGTAGGTTATAGATAATTACAGCTTGAATAATAGTGGTTATAGGGCCAACTGCTGAAGCGATCAGTACTTGATTATTAGTTGGTGTGCCTATAGGTGAAACTCTATTCAATGTCATTAATGCTTCATAGCCCAACCATTGATAGGTGACCCAATGAGAGAACTCATGCAATACCCAAGTAAATATAACGGCAAATGTAATACCCAATAGGTATTTGATAGTTATTTTAGTATTTGTCATATAAAAAAAGCTGGTTTATAAATGATGTAAACCAGCTTTATTTTTGTAGTTAGACGAGATTTATTTCTTAACTTTCTTGAATTTCATTGTCCATCTATCAGAGTTACCAGTAACAGATTTTCTGCCCACTTCATAACGCAATTCATCATCAGCACGATAATGCATGTCAGAAAAATCGATTAAGATAAAACCAGCATCTTGGATTTCTTTGATCGCTTTAACGGGATCAAATCTTCTGCGGTTTTCATTGTTTTCACCTTCCATGTGTCTACGAGTATGATCAACCACACCATAAATACCACCTATTTTTAAAGAATCATAAGCCGCATCATTCATCGCTTTTCTACCATCATCAGCAAAGTTGTGGTAATTTCTAAAAGTTAAAACCATGTCTAAATCTTTTAAGCCCATGTCCGCATTTTCCAAAGAATAGAATCTGGCATCTTCTTTGCGGTATAATTTTGAATCCTTCGCAACAACTTTGACATGTGAGAAGTCTTTGTTGTCTTTTAATAATCCATCTTCAACGCGACCAGCGCCATAAGCCAGATACAACTCTCCATTCTCTTTTAATACAGGTGCTAGTAATTTTGTATACCAGCCACCACCTGGGATAAGTTCAGCAACTTTCATGTCATCTCGCAACCCCATAAATTCTAATGTGCTAACAGGTCTTCTATTACGGTCTCTGTCTGTTTCGGCCTCAGTTCTTATGTCTGATTTAAGGGCGGTATTTATTTTGTCTTCAGTGGCTTTAAAGTCAGCAGCAAAAGAAATGGAACTAACTAATAATAACAATAGTATTTTCATAATTTTTCTCAGTAATATTTTTGGTCAATTATTGTAACAGATTATTATTTCAATTGAATAGGTTTTTCGTATGAGTTAATATTATAACTGCCTCTTATACACATCTCCGAGCCCACGAGA
>CAJXVJ010000080.1 GCA_913061105.1 uncultured Alcanivoracaceae bacterium
TCTACACAGAGTAGATCGTCGGCAGCGTCAGATGTGTATAAGAGACAGTATATGACCATTATTAATATTTAATTATTGACCAAACCATACCTAACCAGTAAAATCGCCGTCCTTGTAGCTTATGGTCTTGTCTGCATTGATTACATTGACCATAGCGTATACGAAGTTTTCATCATGAAAATTTCAAATTTTTAAATAGTTTTTGGAGAAAAATCATGCATGCAGTTATATTTACTGGTGGCAAACAATACAGAGTAAAAGAAGGCGATGTCCTTCGTGTTGAAAAGTTAGGTCTAGAAGAAGGATCAAAAATAGATTTCGACGAAATTTTAATGACATCTAATGGAGAAGATATCAAAGTTGGCACACCCAATGTTAAAGGTGCAAAAGTTTCAGCTGAAGTAATGAGCAACGGACGTTCTAAGAAAGTAAAAATCATCAAATTCAGAAGACGTAAACACTCAATGACTCAAATGGGTCACCGTCAAAGTTATTCTGAAATAAAAATCAAAAAGATTAAAGCATAGGAGATTAAGAAATGGCACATAAGAAAGCAGCGGGTAGTACCAAGAATGGCCGCGATTCGAATCCCAAATACCTCGGCGTCAAAAAATATGGCGGCGAGAACGTTTTAGCTGGTAACATCTTAATACGTCAACGTGGTACAAAAGTACACGCTGGTGACAATGTAGGCATGGGCAAAGACCATACCTTGTTTGCACTAAAAGACGGTGTTGTTAAGTTTGCTAAAAAAGGACCAAAAAATCGTCAACATGTAAACATTGTTGCATAATTCGATTTTTATATAAAATTAAAAAACCCGATTTTGTATCGGGTTTTTTTTTGCTTCAATTATTATGATATTATTGTACTGCAATAGAAAATCTGAACTACTGTAAAACTTCACAGTTCAACTCAATGTCATTGATCCGTTCAATGATCTTTTGGGTTGCCAAACAGTTGCCATCGGCATTGATTAATAAGACTTGATTTAAATGCATGGATTGGGCCACTTCATTCCAGTTTTTACTGCCTGCAACAATTAAAGCTGTTGCTGCAGCATCTGCCAATGTACCATTATCTGCGATGACTGTCGCTGAAACAATTTCTTCAACCCCATACCCTGTTTTAGGATTAATGATGTGGGCGTACCTTTTACCATTAAACTCTTTATAGCGTTCGTAATTTCCAGATGTAAAGACTGATTCATCTCCATTAACATTGATAACTGTTAATACATCTTCTGAATTGGGCTTTCGAATGGCCACTTTCCAACTTTTTTCTCCTTTTGTCCCCATACTGCGCAAATCTCCTCCAGCATTAACGATGGCATTTTCTATGCCATGAGATTTCAGGATATTAATGGCCTTGTCAATGGCATAGCCCTTAGCAACTCCTCCATAATCTAGCCAAATGTGCTTGTTACTAGAGCTCAATTGATTATTTTTAATCAACAAATCTTCCATCGTGGGCAAGTAATTAAGAAAGGATTGGATTTCAACTTGTGTAGGAGGTGGCTCTAATATCGGATAATTATCCGTATGAAACCCCCACATATTGATGACTTCTCCAATGGCTGGATTGAAATATCCTTTAGATTGATATGACAATATCTTTGTGACCTGAATAAAATCAATTTCATCTATGCTTAACTCAATTGACTTTCCTGAACGTAGCGCTGTGTTAATTGTATTTAGTTTGCCATCTTTCCATGCATGCCATTGTGTATGCATGCCATTTAATTCAGTTTCAAGTTCATACAATGCCTTATTCACCCTTTTATCATCATTGTGCCAAATCAAAACGTCAATAATGGTACCAAAAATAAAATATTGTTTTTTAATGAGTCTATTGTCTTGTTGTTGACAGGCTGATGTAAAAATAAGCAAGCACAACATAAATAGCCATTGTCTGATTTTTAAATGAATTTTATTTTTACGGAAGTTCATGGCAGTATCATAACAAAATTTAATCAACTAAATGAATAATTTACCCGCAATAATGAGGAGTTTTAACATTGATTGCCAAGAAACATCATAAATAATATATTTGAATGTAAAACTTAGATAAGATATCCTCATGGCAATAGATTTCATACTTCATCCACAGCTAGCCAAAGATACCCATTGTCTCTTTGACTTAAACTCCCTGTTTGTTTTGTTGCACAAAAATGCAACCATTCCTTGGATGATTATTGTTCCTAAAACCAAGGCAACTGAAATCTATAATTTAACAGATGAGTTGCAAATTTCAATCAATGCCATTGCCGAAAAAATTGCAACTGTTTTTGAATATCAATTTTCAACTGAGAAGATGAATATTGCCGCCATAGGTAACATTGTATCTCAACTGCACATTCATGTTATCGGAAGAAAACCAGGCGATGCTTGTTGGCCTGATGTTGTTTGGGGTGCGAATTACGCCAATATAAAATATACAAAAGAACAAGTAATCAATCTAAAAACTCAGCTAGAAGAAAACTTAAGCACAATTTAAACCAATAATATTTACACGCATAATATTGCGCATATTGTCATATAATTCGACTTAAACGCATTATTATGCGCATTAATAGAATAAATGTATTTTATTAATTGACGCGCATTATTTTACGTGTTATCTTATTATTAATAATTATTACGCATTAAATTGCGCTTTAAATCATGAAAAATACATTTAATAGGTTAGCCTCAGTGGTTAAATATGTCAGGCTTCAATTAAACCTAGAACAACAAACAGTAGCCAATGAAACAGGTGTTTCCTTGCGCACTATTCAAAACATTGAAGCTGGCAAATCAGTCAATGCCTCGTCTTTATTTGCTTATTTGGACTTCTTAGGACTGCTGAAAAACATGTTATCAAACTTACCCAACCCAGATAATCTGACTCCAATGGAAAGGCTCAAAGCCACGCCCAAACGCCGCCAACGTGCCAGTCAAAGGACAAAGAAAAAGGACAATTCAAATCACATAGTAGAAAATACTACCGAATTTAATTGGGGAGACGAACAATGATGCCAAGCTTAATGGCAGAAGTCAGGTTATGGGGAACCCAAATTGGCGCGATAATCTGGCACCCAAATCAAGAAATTGGTGAATTCCAGTATTCGAACAACATTATTGAATCAGGTATCCAACTGTGCCCTATTACCATGCCACTGAGATCTACACCGTATCAATTCTCAACATTGAACAAGGACACATATAAGGGTTTACCTGGATTGTTAGCAGATATGTTACCAGATAAATTTGGTAACGCCTTAATTGATCAATGGTTGGCAAGACACAACAGAGAAAAAAGTGACTTTAACCCAATTGAAAGATTATGCTACATAGGCCAAAGAGGAATGGGCGCATTAGAGTTTTATCCTGCAACAAACCATAAACAACCTGGAAACTCACCCATAGACATCGAACAAATGGTCGAACTCGCCAGTGATATTCTGACTGCCCGAAAAATAGATGTACAACTCAAAGACAAAGACATTGATACGCAAGCACTGACTCAGATTCTGGAAATAGGCACATCCGCAGGTGGCGCAAGAGCTAAAGCAGTGATTGCATGGAATGAAAAAACCAACACCATTTGTTCTGGGCACATCAGTGCAACAAAAGGTTTTAGTTATTGGTTAATTAAATTTGACGGCGTCAATGAAAACAGCGATAAGGAACTTAATGACCCCATGGGATTTGGGCGCATTGAATACGCTTATTATCTGTGCGCAATAGATACAGGTATCCATATGATGGAATGCCGTATATTAAAAGAAGCCAATCGTGCCCATTTTATGACCAAAAGATTTGATAGAGATGATAATGGCGACAAACAACACATGATGACGTTGTGTGGGATGGCTCATTTTGACTACCAACTCCCAGGAGGTACCAGTTACGAACAAGCCTTAGATATATGCAAACAATTACATTTACCGATGGAAGATAAACTACAATTATTTAAACGCATGGTTTTTAATGTCATTATGCGTAATCAAGATGACCACACCAAAAACATCGCTTTCTTGATGAATCGAAAAGGCCAATGGCGTTTATCACCGGCTTATGATGTCACCTATAGCTTTAATCCAAAAGGCGCTTGGACCTCACAACACCAAATGACCATCAATGGCAAACGGGATTATTTCATTCATGATGATATAATTCAAGTTGCCAAAACGGCAGGATTAAACCTAGCAATTTGCAGGAAAATCATTAAACAAGTACAAGAAACCCGCGATAAATGGCCCACATTTGCTATCCAAGCTGGCGTCACAGCAATCCGAATCGATGCTATTAAAAAGACTTTTAGAGAAATTTAATAAAACACTAAAATCGTCTGAATAGATTCATTTGACACTCTCCCACCATACATTGGAAGAATAGTGAGTTGTTGTAAAGCTCTCACCAATAAGAGGTGTTGCAACTTTCACATTATTATGTTCTGCAGCCTTTTTTGCTCTGAGAATTGGATCAGTCCATTGGTGGACAGAAAGATCGAACTTGCCCCAATGGATTGGAAAGAAAATCTTGGCATTCAAATCTATACTGGCTTGAACAGAATTCTCAGGATACATGTGAATTTGGCTCCAGGCTGGGTTATAAGCACCATTTTCTAAGAAAGCAATATCAAACGGTCCAAACATATCACCTATCTTTTTAAACTCATCAAAATAACCACTATCACCACTGAAAAACAAACTCAAAGACTCAGATTTAACCACCCATGAACCCCATAATGTAGAATAACGGTCACTCAATCCTCGACCGCTAAAATGCCGCGATGGAGTTAATGTAAATTTCACAGAAGAAAAAGTTTCATCTTCATACCAGTCTAATTCTAAAACTTTATTATCAGCCACACCCCAACGTTGAAGATGGGCTTTAATTCCCAATGGCACTATAAACTTTTTAACTTTAGCATCCATTTCCTGAATGGCACGATAATCCAAGTGATCGTAATGGTCATGTGAAATCAACACCACATCTATTTCTGGCAATCCATTGATTGTGTTGACTACATCCATGTCATAGGGTTGCACTAAAAAAGAAACCGGAGCCGCACTATAGAATACAGGATCAGTCATAATGGTCACATCATGAGTTTTAAATAGAATGGTTGAATGCCCGAACCAAACCATATCACCATTATTAAAATTATTCTTATCAAAATATTTTGCAGGCAAAGACTCTTTTGGATTCTTCCCATCAGGTGGAAATATAAAATTCAGAATTGAAATTTTTTGATTCGATGATGTCTCCAATACTGTAGGTACTAAATTATGAAAAATCTCACCATTGAAGTTTTCTGATTCATGTATTTTATTTATAGTTATTTCATCAGGTTTCCCACCAAAAACAGGCGCAAATTGCATGAATAATGTGATTGAGATAATCAATACCACAATTAACGCTACAAGGCTTTTAACTAGCCTCCATATAAATTTTTTCATTTAATTTTCTACTTTGCAAAAAAGGGTAAATAAAAGGTGTTTTAATAGACTTAAAGCCATTTAAAATAATATCAATCTAATTGCCTAGCTATTATTATCAACTACTGGTATTTAATCATGTTTGTGAAAATAATTATATGTTAATAAGTTTTTGATGAATGAGAACACATTTATTATAAATTCAATATGATAATTATTCGTTATTTATTTAAACACCTAATTTTAGGGTTTTAAAAGAGATTAAAATACCATACAATAAATAGTGAATTGATAGGAAAAAAATAAAATATGAAGTATCTGTTTTTGTTATTGATAACAAATATTGGCATGACTCAAGAGTGCCCATCGACCCATGTGCAATTACTACCTGAAGAATTGACAGAAAGACAAAGTCAGTTACAAGATTCTTTAGATGACTGCCCAAACTTAACCGATGCAATTAATTTGGCCAAAGTATATCTCGAACAAAAAGATCCCATTATTGCAGAAGAAGTGATGTTAGATGCACTTAATGATCTGGTCAAATCAGACAAGGACAGAATTTATTGGATCCAAAATAGCATTGATAATGCTTTGTTCAGCAAAAACACGTGTCAAGCCAGTCAATTTTTAAACGAATTAAGTTTCATGCCTCAAGAGCAAACTGAATACAACAAATACAGAATAAAACTGCTTAATAGCACAAAAGACCAAGTCCTCAACAGCCAAACAATAGGCTGTGCCTTAACTGAAAGCCGCAGCATAAGTTTTAGAGGCATGAAAATTAAACCAAAAATTGATTTAGCCATACACTTTGAGTTTAACAGCGACCAATTAACAGCAAAAGGTAAGCAACAATCCCTACAATTGGCAACCGCTTTAAAAAAATTATCAAAAAGCCACTTAATTTTAATAGGCCACACAGACAGTATTGGCAGTGATACATACAATATGGATTTAAGTCAAAGAAGAAGCCAATCGGTAAAGAATTATTTAATATCATTTGAAAGTGATCTTAATAAAAGAATCACGACCCAAGGCATGGGAGAGTCACAATTATTAAGCCAAGGTACATCAAACAATGACCACCAACTTAATCGCCGTGTTGAAATACAAATCCAATGAAACATCTCATACTATTCATCATCTCAAGTTTAATCAGTAATATGACATTGGCTAATAGCGATGAAAGGCGCATCGCTTTGGTTATTGGTAATTCAAGTTACTCAGTGATGGGAGCTCTAGAGAATGCAGAAAATGATGCCGTAGATATGACAGCGAGCTTGCTCAGGTTAGGATTTGATGTGGTATATGGTGTTAACCTTTCAAAAAAACAAATGACCGAGAAAGTTCGAGAATTTGATCAAAAACTCAAGTCAGGCGATCCAGAAAATACTATAGGACTTTTTTATTATGCAGGGCATGGTTTAGAAGTGGATGGAAACAATTATTTAGTACCTATTGATGCTGAAATGGAATTTCAAGAAGATGCACGTGATGAAGGAGTGGCATTGAACAGAATTACCAGGCGAATGAACTATGCAAAAAATCAATTAAATATCGTCATTCTTGATGCTTGCAGAGACAACCCTTTGCCCAAATTAGACCGCAATTTATCTGCTGGGGGTTGGGGTGAATTAAACGACATTGCCAGCGGAATGTTCATCGCTTATGGCACTTCACCTGGTCAAAAGGCATTAGATTCAATTGGCTCTGGTCGAAACGGGGTTTTTACAAAATACATATTAGAAAACATAGAAAAACAAGGCTTAACACTAGAACAGGTATTTAAAAAAACCAGAGCTGGTGTTTTAAAAGTCACTCATGGCAAACAAACAACATGGCAAAACAATGCCACCACAGGAGATTTTTATTTTGCCCCATTGGCAAATAATGTGAAATTACCCTCAATTAAAGAAGATACAGAATACCCCAAACAACACAGAAAAACCGGTGAAATCTTTACAGATTGCCAGAATTGTCCAGAAATGATTGCCATTCCATCGGGTCAATTTGAAATGGGTCAGAATAAGGAAAATGCCTATAACTCTCCAAAGCATAAAGTGAATATTGGTCAATTCAATATGAGTACAACTGAAGTGACAGTGGCTCAATTTAAAGCCTTTGTTCATGATACTGGATACAAAACAACCGCAGAAATTCAAGGCGGATGTCATGTGTTTACCAACAAATGGTTAGAACCCAAAGATGCCAATTGGCAAAATCCCTATTATCAACAAACTGATTCCTCTCCCGTGGTTTGTATCAGTTGGAATGATGCCAGTAAATACATCTCATGGTTAAGAGAAAAAACAAAACGGCCTTATCGATTTATCAGCGAAGCAGAATGGGAATATGCCACGTTGGCTGGCAGCACAGGTCAATACAGTTGGGGAAACAGTGCAGATTGTAACAAGGCCAGTTATGGTTTAAAAGAATGCAATAAATCTCAGGCTGTCCCAGTTAAGTCCTATCATCCAAACGCTTTTGGCCTCTATGACATGCATGGTAATGTTTCAGAATGGTTGGCCGATTGTTGGCATTCCAGTTACAAAAACGCGCCAAAAACTGGTAATGCGTGGATTGAAAATTGTGATGATGATTATAAAAGAATATCCAGAGGCGGCAGTTGGATTTTACCTGCACAAGACATGATTGCCATTAATCGCACACGGGGCAATAAACACATGGTCATCAATGATTTGGGATTTAGAGTGGCGCAGGATTAAGAGAAAGTGATGAAAAAAATACTATTCATGATGTTAATATTTGTTGTCAGTCATTGTGATGCTGCAACAACAGAAAGACGCGTAGCATTGATTATTGGCAATTCGCAATACAGCACAATGGGTGTATTAAAAAACGCAACAAATGATGCCACAGATATGGCAGCAGCTCTAGAAGATTTAGGGTTTAATGTCATTTCAGGCACCGATTTAAATAAAAAACAAATGCGTGAAAAAATTAAACAGTTTAATAATGTGCTAACCAATGGAGATATGGAAGATACCATTGGTTTATTTTATTATGCCGGTCATGGATTAGAAGTGGATGGTGACAATTATTTGGTGCCCATTGATGCCGATATGCAATACCAAGAAGATGCCAGAGATGAAGGCATTGGACTAAATCGCATCACAAGTCGCATGAAATACGCAAAAAACCGCATGAATATTGTGATATTGGATGCCTGTAGAAATAACCCCTTTCCAAAAAGAGACCGTGCCATTAGCAGTGGCGGTTGGGGAGCTATTAATAATTTAGCCAGTGGTATGTTTATTGCTTATGGCACTTCTCCTGGTCGAAAAGCAGCTGACTCTGATGGCAGTGGGCGCAACGGATTATTCACCAAACACATTTTAGAGAACATCAAAAAACCAGGAAAAACATTAGAACAAGTCTTTAAGTCAACCCGATCAGGTGTTCTAGATGATTCAAATGGCAGGCAAATTACATGGCAAAACAACGCCACAACTGGAGATTTTTATTTTACTGGTGAAAATACCAATAATTTATTAGCTTCAAGTAATCAAGCAATAAAACCAGGATTAGTGCCTTTGTTGAGTGCAGTAACAAGTCGTACAAATGATAACAAAACCAACAAGCAAACATTGCAATTGACAACCAATAACGTCGGTGACATATTCAAAGATTGTGACCAATGTCCTGAAATGATTACCCTTCCATCTGGAGTTTTTACCATGGGCAGAGATGATGGACACCCGCTTGAAGGACCAAGTCATTTAGTCAGCATCAACAAATTTAACATGTCCACAACAGAAATCACTTTTTATCAATGGGATGCATGTGTCAAAGCAGGCGGTTGTAACAACAACCCAAGTGATGAGAATTGGGGCAGAAAAAACCGTCCAGTTATCAATGTCTCTTGGAATGATGCGCAACAATATGTCAATTGGCTTAGTCAAAAATCAGGCCGTAGCTATCGCCTTCCCAGCGAATCAGAGTGGGAATATGCTGCCAGAGCTGGCAGTCAAAAGAATTTTAGCTGGGGCGATAAAGTTGGTAAGAACAAAGCCAATTGTAAGGTGTGTGGATCGAAATGGGACGATAAACAAACAGCCCCTGTAAAAAGCTTTAAACCGAATAAATTTGGCTTATATGACATGCATGGAAATGTATTGGAACTCACTCAAGATTGCTTCCATCCACATTATTATGAAGCACCAACTGATCAAAGTCCTTGGATGACCGGAAAATGTGAAAGCCACATGTATCGAGGAGGCTATTGGGGTTCAGAAGCATATTTCATGTGGTCGTTATTCAGAAACGGAGTAAAATCTGATGGTTCTAGTAATGGCATGGGATTTCGTGTTGCCAATAATTAAAATAATTAGGAAATGAAAATGAAAAAACTATTAATAATACTTCTGCTATTAAGCCTACAAGTTCAAGCAGAAGACAAAGCATTGATTATTGGTATCACTGAATATCAACAGAAAAAATATAACCTAAAAGGCATTGATTTAGATGTCAGCATGGCCAATAAAATTAGCCAGATATTAAATTTTAAACCAGAAAATACCAAAACATTGACTGGGAACTTAGCAAACAAAGCCAATATTGAACAAACCATTAATGAGTGGTTAATCAATGGGGTTTCTGAAAATGACCGGGTGTTTATTTATTTTTCAGGACATGGAGGCCATTTTAAAGATAAAAATGGAGATGAAACCGATGGATTTGATGAATACATTACCACTTATGATTTAGGTGAGAAAAAATCAGATGGTGGTTATATTTTGGATGATGAATTGTCCACATGGATACAAAGCATTCCATCCCAATACAAAATCATCATGTTAGACAGTTGTCACTCCGGAACAGCAACCCGAGGCATTACTCCATCTGGTCAACAAATGGGTGAAAACCTATTGTATTCAAAAAAGCACAGCTTTGGTCAATCCACTCAAATAAATATCATGAGCAAAAGTCAATCAACTGAGTCAAACAGCGGATTTCTTGATGGCTTAAATAATACCATCACTTTAGCAGCGGCACATGATTTCGAAGCTGCCCAGGCCAGCGATAAGGGCAGTTTATTTACCATTGGTGTTTATAAAGCTTTATCTACTGCTGCACAACAAGGAACACAACCAACAGCTTTAGGTATTGTAGAATCAGCAGGTACATACATTGCCACTGCACTGGAAAATGATCCAGACTACATACATAAGCCATTGTTATTTGGTGATAAAAAACTGGCGCAATTACCACTAGGTACCAAACCCAGTCGCAACAGCCAAGGACCTAATTGGCAAGAATGGGCAAAAATCGCAACATCTGGTATGCCATTTGAATCATCGATTAATCAAGCAGAGTTCAATGAAGGTGAACTCATTACATTTACCACAAATATCCCAACTCAAGGGTATCTCAATATTGTCAACATAGATGCACACGATGTTGCCACAATATTATACCCAAACCAGTTCAATCCTGAAAACCAAATCAATGCTGGCACACTAGAAGTTCCTGGTTCATTGATGCCATTTGAAATAGAAGCAGTCAAGCCAACAGGAAAGTCACTGACTGTTTTTGTAGTCACGACAAATCCGCTTAATTTATACAAACAATCATTAAATGTCAGAGATGGCGAGGGCCAATTCATCGAAAATTTTGCGGGTGTTGACGAACACAGTTATAGAAGCATGAAAATTCGCGCCAAACAAGAAAAGCCAGATATCTACACATCTTCGATTAAATCCACAGTGAAGTGAGCACTTATATGACAAATTTAAAAATAATAACCACAGCATTATTGATCATTATTTCTACATCAATTTATGCACAAGAGTTCCCTTCAACAACATTTATTGAACCCATGAGTGAGAAAGAGAAAAACAAAAAACGCATCATTGGTGAAGCCAACTTCGAAAAAATTAGGGATTTAGAAGACCAAAAAAAGATTTTCAATACCTCTCGACGTGTCGCTTTTTTATTGTTGAATGAGCAAGGAGGATCATGTTCAGGATCTTTAGTCGGTCCAGATTTAATTTTGACAAACGCCCATTGTGTGATGAACTTACAAACCAAAGAAAAACATGATGTCACAAAAATCAAAGTCAACATGGAATATCTTAACTCCAACCAAATAAATAACTACCATGCACAAGTAACAGAAGCGGTAAAAGTGAATCCCAATTTAGATTATGCCTTACTAAGACTAAACAATAAAATTGGAAAACATTACGGATGGTTAGAACTGGCCGATATCACCCCAACAAAAGGCAATGTTATGGTGATTCAACACCCGTATGGCAGAGAAAAAGAAATCTCAAGAGTAGACAGTGAAATAGCCCAGGCCAATACTGTGGTGCTTCATTATTATGCAGACACAGAACCAGGGTCATCAGGCTCACCTGTGTTTAAAGTTAATGGCAGGAAAATTATCGCGCTGCATCACGCTGGACAATGCAGAGATGAAAATTTTGACCCACAAAAAGGCTGCAAAAAGTTTGACTTCAACGAAGGTGTAGTCATAGGACTCATAAAAAACCAAATCAAACAACACTTGCCCAGTTGCGCCATAGATGGTAATTTTCCAGGCGAATTCGTTAATAAGTGTGTCTATCTAGAAGATGAATGAATATTAAATACAAAGGGATGAGACTTTGCCTATAAAATTTAGTATTAAACTAACTTTTTCACCATGCTATCAGTGGCACCAACCAACGCCTTAATCATATTAGGTTCTTTGGATGAGTGCCCTGCACCTTCAACAATATCTAGTTGCGATAAAGGCAGAGCCTTGTGTAACTCATAGGCAACTTTGGGTGGTGTTAACATATCATATCGTCCATTGACAATAATGGCTGGCAAATGCTTGAGCTTGCTTAAATTTGATCGAATAAAATCTTTTTCAAGAAAACACAGATTGGCGCAAAAATGTGCTTCAATTAATCCTTGATGAAAGGATAACTTTGAATTATCAATTTCATCCTCGGTAACAACTGTAGTTACACCAGCGGACTCCCATCGCATCAATTCAATGGCCGCTTCATTCTTTTCTTGATCATTGCCTTGCGTCATCATTTCATAGTATCCAGCCATCAAGTTATCTCTTTTATTTTCTGGCATGATATTTTTATACCGTTGATAAGCCTCTGGATAGAATCGGCTAAAACCTTCCTGCCAAAGCCAATGATTTTCTTCAACACTACCAAAGAAAACGCCCCTTAATACTAATCCCAGTACGCGATTAGTATGTTTAATGGCATAAACCAAACTTAAGGTACTGCCCCAAGAACCACCAAAAACCAGCCAGTTTTCGATTGCAAGGTATTCACGAATATATTCAATATCATTAACTAAGTCTTGCGTGGTATTAGACTTGATAGATCCCAGCGGTTTTGAACGTCCACATCCACGTTGATCAAAAATAATAATACGGTACTGATCAGGATCAAAAAAACAACGATCATCTTCTTTGCAACCAGCCCCTGGCCCACCATGTACAAATAAAACAGGTATGCCTTGCGGATTACCGCATTCTTCAACATAGAGGATATGTGATGAAGAAACTTGAAGCTGAAAATGATTGTATGGCTCTATATCTGGATAAAACATGGCGTATTTTGTCTATAAATTAATAAAGATAAATTGTACATTATTATTGTCTTATTTAGAAATACGTTATAGTTTTTATTTGGATCATTTATTAAATCTAAATTTAAAAAAAAACAGCCTGGAGGCTGTTTTTCTTGTTTGGTGGAGGCGGCGTAGAAACCACTAGCTCTCAAACCCATATGTATCAAGGGCTTTGTTATAATTTACAATCTCATAACCACAAAAATCCCCCCAGAATTTTCAGCTATTATTCCATATAAAACAGCTATCCAATGCACTTTCATAATCATTTATGAATCTTGAATACTACTCCTTTCCAAATACATCCCTGTATAGCAACTATACAAAGCCATCAAATAAGTAAGTCCAATTTTTCCCAAACTTGTTTTAAATATACCAGTATCATTAATGATTTTTTGATTTGGTGCTTTTAATCTAGAACTTTCAAACATTTATGTTTAGTTTCAACATGCTTACTATCTATGGAATTAAAGCAATATAAATTCTGTCTCTTATACACATCTCCGAGCCCACGAGACAGGCAGAAATCTC
>CAJXVJ010000081.1 GCA_913061105.1 uncultured Alcanivoracaceae bacterium
CTACACAGAGTAGATCGTCGGCAGCGTCAGATGTGTATAAGAGACAGCTCTAATAATTATTCTTGTTATCTAATGAGGTTGTCAGTAGAATAGTCTTTTTTTCAATTAAGTTATAGATGTCAAAAATTTTAGATTTTGAAATTATGCCGATGGGCGAATATGCTGAGAAGGCTTATTTAGATTATTCCATGTATGTTGTGTTGGATAGGGCACTGCCTTTTGTTGGTGATGGATTGAAGCCCGTACAAAGACGCATAGTGTTTGCCATGAGCGAATTGGGTTTATCAGCTAAGTCCAAACACAAGAAATCAGCACGTACCATTGGTGATGTGATAGGTAAATACCATCCGCATGGTGATTCTGCCAGTTATGAAGCCATGGTATTGATGGCGCAACCTTTTTCTTATCGTTATCCTTTAGTGGACGGACAAGGTAATTTTGGTTCACCCGATGACCCAAAATCTTTTGCTGCGATGCGTTATACTGAATCCAGATTAACGCCTTATTCAAAAAGTTTATTGCAAGAAGTACCGCATGGAACCGTTGATTGGCAACCGAACTTTGATGGCACATTACAAGAACCTGTATTTTTACCAGCTAGGTTACCAAATATCTTATTGAATGGTGGCTCTGGAATTGCTGTTGGTATGGCAACTGATGTGCCGCCACATAATTTGCGTGAAGTTTCTGCTGCTTTGTTTCAATTGTTGGATCATCCTGATTCAAGCATTGAAGATTTGTGTCAACACATTCAGGGCCCTGATTATCCAACTAATGCTGAAATCATCACACCCAGGAGTGATATTTTGGACATGTATACTCAAGGAAAAGGCAGCATTAAAATGCGCTGTGTTTATGAAAGAGAAGATAAAAATATTGTTATTTCTGCTTTGCCGCATCAAGCAAGTCCAGCCAAAATACTTGAGCAAATTGCCAATCAAATGCGTGCTAAAAAATTGCCAATGGTTGAGGATTTACGCGATGAATCAGACCATGAAAATCCTTTTAGATTGGTGATAATTGCCCGTTCAAACAGAATTGATTATGATGGATTAATGGGGCATTTATTTGCCACCACTGACTTAGAAAAATCTTTCAGAGTGAATCTGAATATGATTGGATTGGATAAACGTCCTCAAGTTAAAAATTTAAAAATGATTCTTCAGGAATGGCTAATATTTAGAACAGAAACTGTTAGGCGTCGTTTGCAACATAAATTAGATAAAGTTGAAGCCCGGTTACATATTTTAGAAGGCTTGTTGATTGCTTATCTTGATTTAGATGAAGTTATTCGGATTATCCGAGAAGAAGAAAATCCAAAAGAAACATTGATTGCAACATTCAAGCTATCAGAGATTCAAGCAGAAGCCATATTAGAAACGAAATTACGTAATCTTGCCCGTTTAGAAGAAATGAAAATCAGAACCGAGCAAATGGAACTGATGGCAGAGCGTGATGAGTTGGCAGGCATATTAATGTCACGCGCTAAGTTGAAAAAATTAATCAAAACTGAAATCATGGAAGACACCGAATTACATGGTGATGCCAGAAGAAGCATGATTGTTGATCGTGAACCTGCCAAAGTTTTTGATGAAACTTCATTGGTGCCCAATGAACCCAATACCATTATCTTGTCCAAAGCAGGTTGGGTTAGGGCGGCAAAAGGGCATGATATTGATGCCAGTAAATTGAGCTTTAAATCAGGTGATGAGTATGCACACCATGCCAGAGGTCGCAGTAATTTAAATGCTGTTTTCTTAAGTGATGGTGGCCGCAGTTTCTCATTGTTGGCACATTCTTTACCATCTGCCAGAGGTCAGGGTGAAGCCCTAACAACTAAGTTTAAGTTGCCTGAAAACAGCCAATTCGTCGCCACAGTGTGTGAAAAACCGGACACCTTATTGTTAATGGCCTCATCTGCAGGTTATGGATTTATTACTGCTACAGAAAACCTGTATTCAAAAGTGAAAGCAGGAAAACATTGTATTTCGGTACCAAAAGGCGATTTTAAAACCTTGCCTCCAAAAGTGATAAACAGCATTGATGAAGATTTTATTGTTTGTGTTACCAGTGCTGGTCATTTATTGGCCTTCCCAGTACACGAATTGCCTCAACTGAGTAAAGGTAAAGGCAATAAAATGATCAATATTCCTCCAAAGGCTTTAAAAGCAGGTGATGAGCACATGGTTGATATGATTGTTGTCAGTGAAAATCAATCCTTCTTGGTCTGGGCTGGAGCACGTTACATACGTATTAAATGGAAAGATTTACAAAACTTCTTAGGTTACCGAGCCAAACGTGGTAATTTATTACCTAAAGGCTTTAGAAATGTTGAGAAATTGGAAAAAGAAACTTAAAAGATACAGATATACCTGCAAAAGCAGGTATCTTTTAGGCTTGTTAATTCTTTTGCAGTCAGGCCAATCTTTGTGTTTGCCAGATATTCCTAGCTTTATGGACTGCGAAGACATTGTATTCAATTCTGGTTTTCAAGATGATTCAAATCCGACAAATGGCAGTGGAGGAATTTTAGGAGCACAAACCAGATCGGTTTTTTCAAATGGCCAAAACAGAAACTACCATATTTATGTGCCTTCTAATTATACGGACAATAATCCGTTACCATTAATGATACTCTATCATGGGGCAGGTGGTGCAGGAACTTCTCCTAGCCAAGCGATTGCGATGCGAAATTTTTGGCAAACTGCTGCTGAAAATAATAACTATATTATCATGGCACAAGAGTCAACCGGCGCTTCTGGTGGTTGGGTACCAGGGACTGATTTTCCAATCCTTTCTGATTTATTGGGAGACATGTATTTAGATTACAACATTGAACAAGCCCGAATTTATGGTTATGGATTTTCTGCTGGAGCGCATGTGATGCATACGCTCATGCTTTTTAATTCTCTTGAATTTGCAGCCTATATCGTCAGTGCTGGAGTGCTTGAGGCCCATGCAGGAGTCAATGCTCCTGCAAATGCAGATAGGATTATCCCAGTTTATGTATCTATAGGAATCAATGATGCAAGCCTCATACCATTTGTTCAATCAAATCATATTGTATTCAACAATGCAGGATGGATTGATGATGAAACTTATTGGTTAGATGAGTTTAATGGAGGCCATCAAGTTGATATTCAAATACAACAAAAGTCATGGGATAAAGTGTGTACATTCTCGAATTTACAATAAAAGCTGCTCATTTTCATGCTACACTTAAAAATTAACAAAGAGAATAGCCATGACGTTATGCCCTTATGCTGCTTTATCAAGTTGTAGTAAATGCCCAATTAAAAAAGTTTGTCCTTTAAAAGGAGTTATTGGAGATTATAAAAAACCCAGTGAAAAAACTGAAAATCAGGATGATAAATAACTCGATAATAATCAGCTATTCTAGTCATTAATATATCCTTGGGACTGTCTATTACATCACAGTTTTTTATTGTGTCTGCAATAAAATAATACCATGATTTTTGAGGATTAAATTTATGAAGTTTAAATTTTTATTGGGGTTTTTACCCTTATATTTTATATGTGATATAAAAGCCATAACGCTTGATATCCCAAGTTATCCAATAGAGTCAATAATTCCTGATGATTATACATTTTCTAGTGGGGGTAATTGTAATGGTGATAATGTCTCTCCTCAATTAGTTTGGACAGATGTTCCTGAAGGAACACAAAGCTTTGCCATCGTCTTTGTTGATTTAAATTTTAATTGGTTGCATTGGAAACAATATAATATTGACCCATCAGTCACTCATATTCCCGAAAACAACCCTAATGATGTAGGTGTTGAAGGACAAAATAGCTGGGGTTTCAATGGTTATGGTGGACCTTGCCCTCCAGGTAATACTCCAGGAAACTATGTATTCACAGTTCATGCATTAAATACCGTCTTTGGTAATGAGCCAAGTATTTCAATGATTGATGCTGCAACCATTGAAGAGGCATCTTATTTGGCTTATAGAGCCAGAAATAACAGCCAAGAAAGGTATGAGTATATAGCTGAATACAGAATGACGTTTCATGCAGAATGGTCTGATACATCACATCCAGGCAGTTTTCCCGCTGGTGCACATTTTTCAACGTTATCTGGTATAACACACAAATCTGGAGGAGCAATATGGCAGAATGGTGGAAATGCATCACCAGGAATTGAAATTATGGCAGAAACAGGGTCAACGTCTCAATTATTTAGTGAATTTGTAACAAATATTGATACAGAAAGTTCAGAATATACCAGTGAAGGTACCGGCAGTAATGCAACAGATACCACAACTGTTGATATAATCATTAGTGAATCACACCCTTTGCTGTCAATGGTCAGTATGATTGCTCCAAGTCCAGATTGGTTTATTGGTGTACATGATTTAGATTTAAGACAAGCTGGTATTTGGAGAGATTCATTTTCTATTGACCTTTATCCTTATGATGCAGGAACAGACGATGGAATTGATTTCAAAAGTGATGATGCCAATACAAACCCTCAAGAGCCAATCCAACTGATTAATACAGCTCCTTTTGCAAACAATGTGCCATTAGGTAGATTTGTATTTGAGTTGATAAGTTCGGCTGGTGAAACATCAGTTGATGTGATTTTTTCTAATGGGTTTGAGTGATTATTATAACTAATTTAAACTAAATACTTGTAGATTATAATTTCTTTGCCTATTATCGCTAACTTGATAATTGTCATGAAAAAATCGTATGGTTTTCCCACAAAAGCTATCGTTACATCTCACTGATAGAAAGAATAATAATACACTAAGGCTATTGCCTGAAAGTAATCATTTGGTTGATTTTTCATCAAATGATTATCTTGGATTAGCCAAGTGTGAAACTGTATTTAACTCTTCACATCAATATTTAATAGAAAATGGTTATAGGTATAACGGATCAACAGGGTCTCGATTAATATCTGGTAATCATGATTTGTATTCTATTATTGAATCTAAAATTGCCAATATTCATCAAGTTCAATCTGCATTGGTTTTTAATTCAGGATATGTTGCTAACCTAGGCTTGCTCAGTTGTATTGCTAAGAAAGACGATGTTGTTTTATTCGATAAACTATCTCATGCTTCTATTAGGGATGGGTTGCAATTAGCACAAGCTAAGTCAATTGCTTTTGCTCACAATGATTTACAAAAATTGGAAAATAAGCTAATAAAGTATAACAAATTAAGAGATAACCAAGAGGCTGAAATTTACATAGTCACTGAAAGTGTTTTTTCTATGGATGGCGACTCTCCAGATTTTATTTCAATGACTCAATTGTGTGATAAATATAGAGCCAGACTGATTGTGGATGAAGCCCACGGTTTGGGTATATATCCAAATGGATTGTTACAAGATTTAAATTTGCACCATAAGGTTTTTGCACGCGTTATGACATTCGGAAAAGCAATGGGATGTCATGGAGCTGCAGTTTTGGGTTCAAGTAAATTAATTGAGTATTTGGTTAATTTTTCTCGGCCTTTTATATACACAACTGCTTTATCTCCACATGCTTTAGCAACCATAATGTGCTCATATTCGGCATTAACACCACTATTGCATTCCCAACTGTTTGAAAATATCAAAGCCTTTAAAAAGCAACTTCGAAATTTAAAATTGGATGATTATTTTATAGACAGTGATTCTGCCATTCAAAGTTGTGTAATTGCTAATAAACTAGAATTAAAAAGTGTTTCGAATAAATTAAAAACCCACAATTTCCATGTCAAACCTATTATGTATCCAACTGTACCCAAGGGGCAGGAGCGGCTTCGTATTTGTATTCATAGTTTTAACAGTTTCGATGAAATTAACAAGTTGTTATTAATTTTACGCGAGTCACTGTGAAGAAGAAAATATTTATTACCGGCATAGGTACTGATGTTGGAAAAACAGTGGTTTCAGCCATATTTTGTGAAGCTTTAAAAGCAGATTATTGGAAGCCTATACAAGCTGGTGATGCAACAATTGGTGATCGTGGAACTATTCAAAACCTTATATCTAATGACAAAACAGTTATCCATTTTAATTCCTGGACATTGACATCAGCCATGAGTCCTCATGCTGCGGCCGATATAGATGGTGTAAAAATTTTAAGTGCAAATATTCAACCACCTAATACCAATAATCATTTGGTTATTGAGGGTGCAGGAGGTTTGTTAGTGCCGATTAATGAGACAGAAACCATCATGGATTTAATTAAAAAAGACTACCATGTTATTGTTGTGGCTCAACACTATTTGGGCAGTATCAATCACACCTTGTTGACCGTGAAATTATTACAACAACAGGGTTATAAAGTGTCAATAATCTTTAATGGTAATAAAAATTCAGGCACTGAGGATATTATTCAGTCAATGACAAGAGTGCATATTATTGGTCGCATCAATCAAGAAAATAAGGTAAATGCAAAAATAATAAGCGAATATGCTTGTCTATTAGAACCACAATTGAGGGTTTTATGACATTACAAGAACGTGACAAAAAGCACCTGTGGCATCCGTTAACACAACACCAATCTCAACAGCAAATTTTGCCCATTGTAAAAGCCAAAGGGGCATTATTGTATGATGAAAAGAATAACACCTATATTGATGGCATTGCCTCATGGTATACAGCCATGTATGGACACTGTCATGATTATATTATTGAAAAAGTGCAACAACAAATGCAACAAACCGACCAAATCGTATTTGCAGGGTTTACCCATAAACCAGCCATTGAGTTATCAGAGCAATTAATTGAAATTTTGCCTGACAATCAGGAAAAAATCTTTTTTTCAGACAATGGTTCTACAGCCAATGAAGTGGCGATAAAGATGGCGATTCAATACCATCACAACCAAGGTGAAAAACGCCAAACAATCATTGCATTTGAAAATGGTTTTCATGGCGACACATTTGGTGCCATGTCGGTATCAGGCTTATCTGTTTATAATGGGGTGTTTGAAGATTTATTTATTGATGTTAAACGCATCTCTGTACCAAATTCAGAAAATAATGAATCCATTCAGAAGCAATTAAAAGATATCATCAGTGATAAAAATGTAGCCGCATTTATTTATGAGCCATTAGTGCAAGGTGCAAATGCTATGCACATGTATTCGGCCAGTTATTTAGATGAAATTTTAAAAATATGCAAAGACAATAACGTTGTTACTATAGCCGATGAAGTAATGACGGGATTTGGTAAAACAGGAAAGTATTTTGCTTCGGAGTTTATGATAAATCAACCTGATATTATTTGCTTGTCTAAAGCCTTGAGTGCGGGATTTGTACCATTAGCGGTGACCAGTTGTTCTATAAAAATATATCAAAGTTTTTTATCTGATGATTTCAATCAAGCTTTCTTACATGCACATACTTATACGGCAAATCCAATAGCCTGTACTGCGGCGTTGTCAGGCATACAATTGTTGTTATCTAATACCATTCAAGAAAATATTTTAAACATCATACAATCGCATCACGAGTTTGATCGTGTAATAAGTGGGCATTCGATGGTGAAGTCCACTAGACAATTGGGTGTTATTTACGCTATTGATTTAAACATAGATATCAAACGTTATGGAAATAAGCGCAACGAAATATTTGATTTTTTTATGGTCAGAGGTGTGTGTTTACGGCCATTGGGGAGGACGGTATATATAGTACCTCCTTATGTGATAGATTCAGAACAGTTACAACACATATATGCTTCTATTATTGAATTGTTAGATGAGTTGGGAATAGATTAATGCAAATGATCTCAATAATGTCTTATGCTTCATTGTCAGCAATTGGTCATCAGAAACAAGAGGTTTGGAACCATTACTTGAGCGGCAAACATGGCTTTTCACTGACAAAAAAGAAAGATTTAGTCGCTAAAATAAATCCTAAAAGTATGGGTTTAATTGAGCAACTTAAGGCAAGTAATAGAAAATACAAACATTTAGATCCCACTGTGCTTTATGCCATTTCTGTTTCAAATCAAGCTTTTAATCAAACCCAGTGGGATGCAAAAGATGTTATTGGAATAGGCATTGGTTCTTCTCGTGGGGCCACAAGTTCATTTGAAAAGTACCATAAGAATTATTTAGATAATAAAAAATTAAGTGCTTTGAGCTCACCAACTACAACATTGGGAAATATCTCGTCTTGGGTAGCACATGAATTAGGATGTAATGGTCCTGAAATGAGCCACTCAGTAACCTGTTCATCAGGGTTGTATTCTGTATTAAATGCCTGTGCATGGATTATTTCTGGTATGTGTGAAAAATTTGTGGTCGGAGGCAGTGAGGCGCCATTAACACCTTTTACAATCGCTCAAATGCAAGCTTTGGGAATTTGCGCCAATGATTCATCTAAGCCTTTTCCTTGTCAATCATTAAACCTCAATAAAAAAGACAATTCTATGATATTGGGTGAAGGCGCTGCTGTGATATGTTTACAAAAAGGCCAAGTGAATGGAGCTTTGGCCAGTATTAATGGATTTGGTTATGCTAATGAAGTTATTCATCACAATACTTCAATTTCATCTGATGCAAAATGCTTACAGCAATCCATGAAAATGGCATTAATGAATAAAGATTTATCTGATGTAGATGTCATCATTACCCATTCACCAGGAACAATGAAAGGAGATTTGGCAGAGGTTGAAGCAATAAAGGCAGTATTTCATAACAATATTCCGGCAATGACAACAAATAAATGGAAACTTGGTCATACATTGGCTTCTAGTGGTTTATTAAGTATTGAACTGGCATTGTTAATGATAGAAAACCAAGAATTTATCCCAGTTCCTTTTATTGAAAATCAAAAATTTCCTAAAAGAATAAATACTATTTTAATCAATGCTGTCGGCTTTGGAGGCAACGCTGTCAGTATCTTAATATCAAAATCCGAGTATCATAAATGAATAATATAATAAGACACAATTGGACAAAAGAAGAAATAATATCAATACATAGCCAGCCATTGATGGATTTGTTGCATCAAGCTTCAACCATTCACCGAGAAAATCACGACCCTAATGTCGTTCAAGTCTCCACATTGATATCGGTAAAAACTGGTGGGTGTTCTGAAGATTGCGGATATTGCCCGCAAGCCGCTCGATACAATACAGGTATTAATGGCAATGCTCTAATGTCATTAAATGAGGTTAAAACATTGGCAGAAGGTGCAAAAAATTCAGGGAGTTCACGTGTATGTATGGGGGCTGCATGGCGCAATGTTAATGACGGTGATGAGTTTGATCAAGTGCTTGAAATGGTAAGGTGTATTAATTTAATGGATATGGAGGTCTGTTGTACATTAGGGATGTTAACTGAGAATCAAGCTAAGCGTTTGGCTGAAGCCGGGCTGTATGCCTATAATCATAATTTAGATTCATCAAAAGATTATTATAAAGAAGTTATATCAACCAGAAGTTTTGATGACCGTTTAAAAACAATTGAAAATGTACGAAAAACCAATGTCACTGTTTGTTCTGGTGGAATTATTGGAATGGGAGAAACTATTGAAGATAGAGCTGGGATGTTAGTGGCTTTATCTACACTAAACCCTCAACCTGAGTCAGTTCCAATAAATGCATTGGTAGCTGTTGAAGGAACACCTCTAGAAGACCAAAGTCCAATAAAAATATGGGATATGGTTCGAATGGTTGCCACTACCAGAATTATCATGCCTCATACACAAGTGCGGTTATCAGCTGGTCGAAAACAAATGAGTCAAGAAGGCCAGGCGATGTGTTTCTATGCTGGGGCCAATTCAATTTTTTCTGGAGAAAAGCTTTTAACCACTGATAATTTTGCGCCCGATGATGACATTGAGATGTTTAATCAATTGGGTTTAAAACCTCAGAAGCCTTTTGTTAAACACCCTAAACCCAATTCAGTTCTAATGGAAGAATCACAATTTAAAGATATGAATGAAAAACCTAAATGGAGTCGTCCAAAACACATAATTGAGCGCAATAAATTAGCGCAAGCAAAAACCAGAAATTAGATTGATATTCACATTATTCTATAGTCTTGTTGAAATGATAACAATAAATGAAGGGCATATATAATCAGTCTTGATATTAGGTAATATATGATAAAAAGCCATTGGCAGAACCAATGGCTTTTTTTATTTTTAAACTTTATTAAATGTCAAAGTCTATACCACTGGTTGGATCAGGCATTTTCTTTTTTGGAGTCGGTTTTGGCTTAGCATCTACCTTAGGCTTGGCATCTGTTTTAGGCTTTGCTTCGGCTTTAGGCTTAGCGTCTACCTTAGGCTTAGCTTCGGCTTTAGGTTTGGCTTCAGCTTTAGGCTTAGCATCTACTTTAGGTTTGGCTTCTGCTTTAGGCTTAGCATCTATTTTAGACTTAGCCTCTGCTTTAGGCTTAGCATCTGTCTTAGGCTTCGATTCAGTTTTAGGTTTCGAATCTGCTTTAGGCTTAGCATCTGTTTTAGGCTTCGCTTCAGTTTTAGGCTTCGTATCTGCTTTAGGCTTAGCTTCTGTTTTAGGCTTAGCATCTGTTTTAGGCTTCGCTTCTACTTTAGGCTTCGCTTCAGTTTTAGGCTTCGAATCTGCTTTAGGCTTAGCATTTGTCTTAGGCTTCGCTTCAGTTTTAGGCTTCGCATCTGATTTAGGCTTCGCTTCAGCTTTAGGCTTCGCATCTGCTTTAGGCTTCGCATCTGCTTTAGGCTTAGCTTCTACCTGAGGCTTGTCTTCGGCTTTTGGCTTTGCATCTGCTTTAGGTTTGGCTTCTGTCTTAGGCTTAGTTTCTGCTTTAGGTTTAGCTTCACTTTGTTGTTGGCCCTTATCAGTATTGGTGTCTTTAATATCTGATTGAGCTTTCTTAGGCGCCTGGTTTTTAGCTTGTACTTTTTCAGCAGTTTTATCATCAACATTTGATTTAGCATTCCCTGTTTTATTATTATCTACAGTTTGCTTATCACCAGATGTATTAGATTGATCTTGTTTTGCTTTGTTTTTTGCATAGGAAGCCACGCTGCCCAATGGACGTTGTAGCATTTGCTCAGCATTTTTATTTTCTTCAACAGTTTCATTTTTCTTTTGGGGCTGTTTCTTAATTTCTTGTTGAGGTTTATTTGAATCAGTTTGGTTAACCTTTGGTTTATTCGGCTGATTTTGGTTTTTGTGCTGTGGCACTTTCTTAGGTTGATTTTTCTTAGGTTGAGGTTTTTTCTTTGGCCCTTGATTTTGATGTTGAGGCTTTGGCGTATTTTTCTTCTGAGCACCTTGTTGATTTGGCCTCGGTTTTTTATTGTGGGTTTTCTTATGTTGATGTTGTGGTTTTTTATGGTGTTTCTTAGGTTGATTTTGGTTGTTGTTTTTTGCTTTTGGTTTGCTTTGAGTAACTTCTTCTTTTGAAGTATCATTTGATCCAAATAAACTTTTTATCCAGCCAGAAATTCCACTTTTGCTTTTGCTACCATTAGTCCTTGAAGGTACTTGAGAATCAGGTATAACCACATCTACTGCAGCCGTTTCTCTAACTTGGTGAGAAGCTTGACTAGATTTGTTTTCAGCTTTTTCTTCATTCTCTGGCTTATTCAATTCAATGTTATTAACATCGTAATTGGCTGCTTCAGATTGTTTTAAACGGGTAATATCATATTGTGGTGATTGATAAAATTCATTGGCTACAATTAACATAGGAACAGAGTGTCTTGATTCAAGACTATTGAGCTCTTCTCTTTTTTCATTGATAATGAAATTGGCAACTTTGGTTGGAACCTGTGCAATAACTTTGCCAGTGCCTGGTTTTAAGGCTTCTTCTTCTAATATTCTTAATATAGAGACTGATAGAGATTCAATGTTACGAATAAAACCATGACCAGAACATCGAGGACAAACAAATTGACTCGATTCATTAATAGAAGATTTCAGTCTTTGTCTAGACATTTCTAATAATCCAAAACGTGAAATTTTGCTGGTTTGGATTCTTGCACGGTCATTACTTACCGCTTCATTTAATTGTTGTTCAACCGATCTTTGGTTTTTGTGATTACGCATATCAATGAAATCAATAACCAATAAACCACCTAAATCTCTAATGCGCATTTGTCTGGCTATCTCATCAGCAGCTTCTAAGTTGGTATTAAGAGCCGTTTCTTCAATATCAGATCCTTTGGTTGCACGTGCTGAATTGATGTCAATTGAAATCATGGCTTCAGTATGATCAATAACCAATGAGCCACCTGATGGCAAGTGTACTTCTCTTGAAAAAGCCGATTGAATTTGACTTTCTATTTGGTATCTTGAGAACAAAGGAATGGTGTCATTGTAATAGGAAAGCTTTTTAAGATTATGTGGCATTACTTGCTGCATAAAATCTCTGGCTTTTTCAAAAATTTCTTTGCTGTCTACTAAAATTTCACCAACATCAGGTCTGAGGTAATCTCTAATTGCTCTGATAGCAATATCTGTTTCTTGATAAAGAAAAGTTGGGGCTTTGCGGTTAGCAGCCATTGTTTTAACTGCTGTCCAAACTTGATCTAAATAATTAATATCCCAATCTAATTCTTCTGCTGTTCTACCAATACCTGCTGTTCTAACAATGATGCCAGAATTTTTTGGTTGGCTTACTGTACTAAGTATGGCTTTAAGATCTTGGCGTGCTTTGCCTTCAATTCGGCGTGAAATGCCACCAGCTTTTGGGTTTTCAGGCATATAAACCAAATACCTACCAGCCAAACTGATATAGGTACTAATGGCAGCTCCTTTGTTGCCTCTTTCTTCTTTGTTTACTTGGATAATAACTTCTGTACCTTCTTTGACAGCCACAGAAATTGGCGGTCTTTCTTTCATCTTATTCGCAGCATCAGTGTAGTAATTACGGCTGATTTCTTTGTAGGGTAAAAAGCCATGACGGTTGGCGCCATAATCGACAAAAGCTGCCTCTAGACTGGGTTCAACACGGGTGATTTTTCCTTTGTAGATATTGCCTTTTTTTTGTTCTTGGCCTGGTACATCTATGTCTAGATTGTACAGTTTTTGGCCGTCGGCAAGTGCAACACGTACTTCTTCAGTGTGGGTTGCATTGATTAGCATTCTTTTCATTGTAAGTTCCTGTTTTTAATGCAAAAACAGACAATAGGCAGGTAATGCGCTCAAAGCACATTTTGATGATTGGTTGAATACAAATACTGCTATGCAGGGATGCTTAGAATTAATCCAAGTATCTTGTATTCTTGTTAAATTTCCAATTTCTCAGTTTTTATAAAAGCAGTATGTCCTTTGCTTTATTGACTATTGTGTTTGCATTTATTTATTAAAACGCAAGGGATAAATTGGTGCACATTTTTTCAAGATTTGATTAGTTCATTCTGCGCTGATTGTATCTAATAACTAGATAAAAACTGGCCTGCGTCTTTGGGCCTTTGGCTTCCTGCCTTAAAAATCAAGATCCAGATCGTATGATCGATTTATATCTTGCTTTATAGAATCATTTTTTGATTCTAAATGTAGATAGTTTTTCTTATAAACTTATCTGTAATTCTTTTTTGTTATTTATATTGTAATACCTGTCTCTTATACACATCTGACGCTGCCGACGATC
>CAJXVJ010000082.1 GCA_913061105.1 uncultured Alcanivoracaceae bacterium
GCCTGTCTCGTGGGCTCGGAGATGTGTATAAGAGACAGCTCTGAAGCACCACTATTGGCCAATGACATTGATGATGAAAATAAAACGATTAAGATAATAGTAAGTTTGATTGATTTCATGATTAATTTCCTTTTTATTTAATAAGTGGGTATTAAATTTAGATACTAACCACCGAAATTAATACCATTTATCAATTTAAATAAAATATAGGTACCTTAAGTCTAACAATTTAACACTTTTGATTTGATTTATTATTTCGATTAACACAACGTTAACAAATAGTGATTTGAGAAATAGCTTATAAGTTTATAATAGAAACATTGATTGTATTAACAAAATCCAAACTTCTTAAAATCTATGGTATTACTTAAACCAAACTCAATGCCTTCTGATTTTAATAAACCATACTGCAATTCAAAACCTTCGTCTTTCAATGATATCTTGCCTTGAGAATTAATCACGCGGTGCCATGGTAGGTTATATTTTTTTGTGCAAGTGTGTAAGATTCTTGAGACTTGTCTGGCTCCTCGAGGATTTCCAGCGACTAAAGCTATTTGTCCGTAACTGGCGACTTTCCCTGCTGGGATGGCAGAAATAATATTAATAACTTCTTGTGTAAAAGGAGACATATTTTCTTGATGAGTTAATCTAATGATTTTTCAAATTGTAGCATGATTTTGACTTATTCTATTAATATTAGTCAATAGCTAATAAATAACATTCAATTCATATAAAATACGTCCATGACTACTATTAAAGACAGATTTAGAGGATTTTTACCCATAGTTGTTGATGTTGAAACAGGTGGTTTCAATTCCAGCACTGATGCATTATTAGAAATTGCTGCTGTTGTTATTCAGCAAGATGATGATGGAGTTTTATTCTTTGATGATGTTAACACAGCTTATGTTGAACCCTTTGAAGGATCGAATATCGATCCAAAATCATTGGAAGTGACTGGTATTGATCTTAATCACCCTTTGCGCATGGCAATGAATGAAACTGCTGCTCTAGGTAAAATATTTACTCCTATCAGAAAAGCCATAAAAGAAGCTGGTTGCAACCGTGCTATTTTAGTTGGTCACAATGCCCATTTTGATTTGGGGTTTGTTAATGCTGCTGTTGAACGTACTGGCATCAAACGCAACCCTTTTCACCCTTTTAGTTGTTTAGATACTGTGACTTTGTCGGCTTTGGCTTATGGACAAACGGTATTGGCACGTGCCATTGCTGAAGCTAAAATTGAATGGGACAATTCTCGCGCACATTCAGCCATGTATGATACCGAAAAGACTGCAGAATTGTTTTGCAAAATTCACAATACTTGGTTAGAATTATCTACTAAGTCTTAGTTTTATTAAACCTTAGAAACGGCATGCCTGACTACTGCAATTGATCGTGGCACATAAACATCCACTCTTCTACTACAACTATAAATTAAATCTAGATCTGGTAATTTATCTTTTAATTCTCGCCAAAGTTCTGGGTGGTAATGACCGCCTCTTTCTGGGGCAATGCTTTCAATGGTCTTATCAATGATTTTACTGCCTTCTTCAGGAAATAATTCCTTTGGCAGCTTGGTTAATACTGTTTTACAAGAACCATTGGGTTTAACAGTTTTATAAATATTTTTACTGTAATCTATTCCCTTAATTCGTTTCAAACGAATCGATTTTTGACTATAATTACTGACTTCTAATTCTAATCCAAATTCATTGTTTTTATGAACTACCCTAAAAGAAACATCAATATTTCTATTTAGAATCAATCGGTTCATGTCATTTAATGGCAATTGCCAATCTTTTTCAACATTACAATGTAACAAAGCAATCCATTTTGCTGAATACTCACCTAAAAACCCTGAATACTCATGACTAGACTCGCCATTATTAACAGATATAACCACTTTCTTATTAATATGGTGCTCTAAAATTTGATCATATTCTTTGCCAGCGGCACCGATGGCTGTTGAACCCACTTGCTTCAAGTGTTTCTCATTGGCTTTGATAATTTCACCAGCACTGGATTTCATGCGATTGAGAAATACACCCAATGTATCACTAAAGGCTTCTTGAAAATTACTGATAAAGTTTCTAAATTTACGAATACTTCTTCTCAGGTGTCCTGGTTTTGAAACCAATTTTATTTCATCAAGTCGTCTTTGTTTATTCTCTGGGGACAACTCATCATGATACCTGTATATGATTCTTACATTATCTAATTCTGATTGATAAAAAATATAACTATCAACCCATGAACCGCCACTGCTTTTAAAAGGTTTAGAAAACAGTAATTTAATGCCATTAACATACATTTTTACATTGCCCCACAAGCGTTTTCCATCTTTTCTAACGATGGTGATGTGGAAGTTTTGAATTGATTTCAAGACCCTGTCATATTTTTGCACTATTCGCGAAAGTAATGCAGTAAAGAATATAATGACAATTGTGGCTATTAGAAAATTATCCATTATTCTATTATGTCAATAGTGAAACAGCCTAAGACCACTTGGGCTGTTTCAGTTTAGGTTGATAAGATACATTATGAACAGTCAATGAGTTATGCAGTTAATTCCTTTAAAGGCGGAGCAAACATTGTTAGTTTAATGCCTTTAACTGCGGCTTTATATTCTTCAATAGTTGGCGTTCTACCTAACACCGTAGAAAGAACCACAACAGGTGTAGATGACAACAAAGATTCTCCTTTTTTCTCATCAGAATCTTTTACCACTCTGCCTTGGAATAAACGCGTTGAAGTCGCCATTACTGTATCACCGGCTTCAGCTTTTTCTTGATTACCCATACATAAGCTGCAACCTGGACGTTCTAGATATAAAATATTTTCATATTGAGTGCGCGCCGCACCTTTGGGAGCGTCGTCATCAAACTCAAAACCAGCGTATCTAGATAACACATCCCAATCGCCTTCAGCTTTCAATTCATCAACAATGTTATAGGTAGGAGGAGCAACAACCAATGGTGCTTTAAATTCAACTTTGCCATGCTGGGCTTCAATATTTTTTAACATGTGGGCCAATATTTTCATGTCGCCTTTATGAACCATACAAGAACCAATAAAACCTAAATCAACTTTCTTTTCTCCTTTATAATGAGAAAGCTCTCTGATGGTGTCATGCGTATAGCGTTTTGAAACATCATCATTGTAGACATCTGGATCTGCAATCATAGGCTCATCTATGGCATCCAAATCCACAACAAATTCTGCAAAATATTTGGCATTATCATCTGGAACTAATGATGGATTATTGCCTGTTCTAATATCATCAATGCGCTTGTCAGCCAAATCAATAAGACCTTGTAAAACTTGTTTTTCATTGTCCATTTTTTTATCAATCATGATATTGATTCTACTTTTTGCAATTTCAAGAGACTCTATTAATGTTTCGTCTTCAGAAATACAAATAGAAGCTTTTGCTTTCATTTCAGCGGTCCAATCAGTAAAAGTAAAGGCCTGATCAGCCAACAAAGTTCCTATATGAACTTCAATAATGCGTCCTTGGAATACATTGTCTCCTTTAAACTTTTTAAGCATTTGAGATTGAGTCGCATGAACCACATCACGAAAATCCATGTGATCCTTCATTGAACCTTTAAAAGTGACTTTAACTGATTCAGGAATCGGCATACTGGCTTCACCAGTAGCCAAAGCAAGAGCAACTGTGCCTGAATCGGCACCAAATGCAACGCCTTTGGACATTCTTGTGTGTGAGTCACCACCAATAATAATGGCCCTATCATCAACAGTAATATCATTAAGCACTTTATGTATCACATCTGTCATTGGCAGATATTTATCGTTGGGATCACGTGCGGTAATCATCCCAAAGTCATTCATAAATTTCATTAGTCTAGGAATATTGGCTTTAGATTTGTCATCCCAAACAGAGGCCGTGTGACAACCTGATTGGTATCCAGCATCAACAATGGGTGAAATGGTTGTCGCTGCCATCATCTCAAGTTCTTGAGAAGTCATCAATCCTGTTGTATCTTGTGATCCAACAATATTCACTTCAACTCTAACATATGATCCTGCATGTAAAATGGCACCTGGTGTTGCACCAACAACGTTCTTATTGAATATTTTTTCAACAGCTGTTAAGCCTTGTCCTTCATGAGTGACTTCTTTTGATGTAGCAAACACAGGAATTAGATCTGTACCCAATACTTTTGAAGCGAATGCTTGAAGTTTTTTACCAAATACAATGGCATAGGATCCACCTGCTTTGATGAATTCCAATTTTTGAGGTGTTAAGGCAGCTGAAATGTCTTTTAATTCTTTATCACCATTATATAATTTTTTCTCTTTGGTATTTACAGTTAATACAGTACCTGTTTCTACCGAATAAAGTTCCTCAAGAATGTAATCTCCATCTTCATCTACTAAAGCATTGCCATTTGCATCGCGTTTTTTTGACCAGTTTTTAAGATCAATTCCAATCCCGCCAGTAACGTCAACTGTTGTTAAGAAAATTGGAGATATGCCGTTTGTTCCTGCAATAACAGGAGCAATATTGATAAATGGTACATAAGGACTGGCTTTTTTACCTGTCCATAAAGCCACATTATTAACTCCAGACATTCTTGATGAACCGACACCCATTGTGCCTTTTTCTGCCACTAACATGATTCTCTTATCTGGATGTTGCTTTTGCAAGGCTAATAAATTATTTTGTTGTTCTTTATTGTGTTCAAAAATACATTGGCCATGCAATTCACGATCAGATCTAGAATGGGCATCACCGCCTGGCGATAATAAATCTGTTGAGATATCACCAACTCCAACAACAAATGTAACGATATCAATCAGTTCTTCTACATCGGGTAATTTCGTAAAGAATTCTGCCTTGGCATAACTTTGGATAATGTCTTTTGCAACTTCATTGCCCTTCTTAAATGCTTCTTCAAGGCGAGCGGTATCTGCGTCATATAAAAACACCTGAGTTTTAAGTACTTTTGATGCTTCTTGAGCAATAGACTCGTCCTCACCTAATGCCAAGTCGAGCAATACATCAATTGAAGGGCCGCCTTTCATGTGTGATAATTGTTCAAAAGCAAATGTTGGAGTAATTTCTTTTACAACAATTTCACCAAGAATAATTTCTTTTAAAAATTTTGCCTTGACACCAGCCGCATCAGTTGTTCCCGGTAAAACATTATAAATAAAGAAATTTAATGAATCTTCTCGGTGTTTGTTATCTGAATCTTTTATTTGCGCAATGATTTCGCTTAATAATTCATCGCCATCTATTGGTTTTGGGTGTAGCCCTTCAAACTTTCTATTATCAATCTCTATCAGGTATTTACTGTATTTGCTCATCTTTATTTATCCACTCCAAATATAAGAGGCCAATTATATCAATTTTAAGACAAAATTGACTTATAAAAATAATATATTTACAAAGTTTTTCTTTCTTTAAATTAGTAGTTGTCATTTATGGTAATTCATACCAATTCTTATTGGATATAGCTTATTTACTTTGCAACACGATAAGAATGAACATAGATGTATTATGTTGCAGAGAAAATCTATTGGAATTTTATTTAAAAAAAGAGGATAATAGTCACTTAATTTTCACAGCTGATATGTAATATTAATATCGGACAAACTACAAAGGGGTTCTATCTATGAGCAATTCATTCAAAACTGCCACTGCATTATCTTGTAATGGCAAAGAGTACAACATCCACAGCCTAGTGGAACTAAGCAAAACACATGACATCAGTCACCTTCCATTTAGTTTAAAAATATTATTAGAAAATTTGTTGCGGCATGAAGATGGAATTGATGTAACAGCCAGCGATATCGATGCTTTGTGTCAATGGGATCCAAAAGCAGAACCATCAACAGAAATCGCCTTTACGCCATCTCGTGTAGTGTTACAGGACTTTACTGGTGTCCCAGCTGTAGTTGATTTGGCTGCCATGCGTGATGCAATGAAAAATTTAGGTGGCGATGTCAATAAAATCAACCCTTTATCACCAGTTGAATTGGTAATTGATCATTCCATTCAAGTGGACAAATATGGCACAGAAAATGCCGCTGAATATAACACAAACATAGAGTTTCAAAGAAACATGGAACGTTATGGTTTCTTGAAATGGGGCCAAACGGCTTTCGATTCATTCAAGGTCGTGCCTCCAGGAAACGGTATAGTCCATCAAGTCAACTTAGAATATTTAGCACAAGTCATATTTGGAACAGAACAAAATGGTGAACTAACGGCTTACCCTGATACCGTTGTTGGTACTGATTCTCATACTACCATGATTAATGGCATTGGTGTATTGGGCTGGGGTGTTGGTGGCATCGAAGCTGAAGCCGCTATGCTGGGCCAAGCCATTTCAATGTTAATTCCTCAAGTTGTTGGTTTTAAACTAACTGGAAAATTACAAGAAGGAGTCACAGCAACAGATCTGGTACTCACTGTTGTAGATATGTTACGCCAACACGGCGTAGTAGGTAAATTTGTTGAGTTCTTTGGTTCTGGTTTACAACATTTACCATTAGCAGATAGAGCAACCATTGCTAATATGGCACCAGAATATGGAGCCACTTGTGGTATTTTCCCAGTGGATGAAGAGTCATTGCGTTACCTAAAATTAACAGGCCGTACTGATGAACAGGTCAAACTTGTTGAAGCTTATGCCAAAGCACAAGATATTTTCCATACCCAAAACAGTGTTGATGCTGAATATACTGCTGTATTAGAATTAGACATGAGTACTGTTGTACCTAGTATTTCTGGGCCAAAAAGGCCTCAGGATCGCATTGAATTAACCGAAGCCAAACAATCTTATAATAAACATTTTAATGAATTTGAAAACGGCAGAGCTGAAAAATCAGTTTCTGTTATGTCAGAAAAAGGCAGCTACAAATTCACAGATGGCAATATTGCTGTGGCTGCCATCACTTCATGTACAAACACATCAAATCCTGCGGTCATGTTAGGAGCTGGTTTGCTGGCCAGAAATGCTGTTGAAAAAGGATTAAAAGTTAAACCATGGGTTAAAACATCTTTGGCTCCAGGCTCAAAAGTGGTCTCACATTATCTAGAATCAGCTGGGTTAATGGATGATTTAGAATCCTTGGGTTTTAATGTGGTTGGCTTTGGTTGCACCACATGTATTGGTAATTCTGGCCCGCTTGATCCTGCATTATCACATGCCATAATTGAAAACGACCTAATTGCTACATCAGTCTTATCGGGCAATCGAAACTTTGAGGGACGCATACATTCTGATATTCAGATGAATTTTTTGGCTTCACCTCCATTGGTTGTCGCTTATGCCATTGCAGGAACCATGGATTTTGACTTGTACAATGAATCCTTGGGAACAGACCAAAACGGTGATGATGTGTTTTTAAAAGACATTTGGCCAAGCGATCATGAAATTGCCAACACCATTGGATCAAATGTCAATCAAAAAAGCTTTGCTTTTGGTTATGATGGCATATTTGAAGGTGATTCAAATTGGAATTCAGTTGATACAACAGAGTCTAAATTATTTAATTGGCAAGATGATTCTACTTATATCAAAAACCCTCCTTATTTTGATGGTTTGACATTAGATGTTGGCACCATTGATGACATATATTCAGCCCGTTGTTTAGCCAGGTTAGGTGATTCTGTGACCACGGATCACATTTCTCCTGCTGGAGCCATTGCTGAAGATTCCCCGGCAGGAAAATACCTCATAGAAAATGGAGTGACAAAGGCCAATTTTAATTCTTATGGGTCACGACGTGGCAACCATGAAGTGATGATGCGTGGAACATTTGCCAATGTCAGATTACGCAATCAATTGGCTCCAGGCACTGAAGGAGGTTGGACCAGACACCAACCCACAGATGTAGAAATGTCAATTTATGAAGCATCAACAATATATGCAAAAGAAAACACACCTTTAGTGGTCATTGCAGGTTCGCAGTATGGCACTGGTTCATCCCGTGATTGGGCTGCTAAGGGCACAACATTATTAGGTGTAAAAGCAGTAATAGTGACTTCCTATGAACGCATTCATAGATCAAATCTGGTTGGAATGGGTGTGTTACCTTTACAGTTTAAAGAAGGACAAACTGCCGATTCTTTGGGTTTAACTGGTCATGAAACTTATGAAATAACTGGTTTAGATAATGGCAATTCAAAAACGGCCCATGTGGTTGCCAAAACCAATGAAGGACGTAAAACTGAATTTGATGTTTTGGTCAGAATAGATACACCAAAAGAAGTGGAATACATGCGTCATGGTGGTATCTTACAATATGTCTTGAGGCAATTGGCTTAAATATTACCCAAATCCCGATATAGAAAACACATAAAAAAAGCGGCTTAATTGCCGCTTTTTTTATGTCATTTGTTCATTACCTTCCGGGTGGTTGTTCAAAGCCATTTTCAAATATTAAATCTGGAACAACACATCCTTTTACTTTAACATCATCTATATCCCAACCATCTTGATTAATTGAACCATCTCCACCTTTGTGGAATCTAAACTTAACAGTTTGGCCACTATATTCTGAAATATCCACAATTGAATTCAAGTATTCTTGTGGGTCGCCACACCAACCTTGAACGGCACCCATAGCATTACTTGTAGACATAGGTCCATCATAAGGATCTGTCAACATTTTATCTGTTGTTATTTGTGTATAATTAGCTCCACCATCAGTTGAAATTTCTAACATGCCACCATCAAAGCAACCGCCTGTTCTGTCTTCCATTGATTGTCTGTTCCAGAAAGTAAAGTTCATAGGATCTAGATTTTCTGGTAATAAGATATCAGGAGAGACCAATATTGAATTGTGATTATTGGATTCTGAACCATGGAAAGCCTGAACCCCAGAACGTGGGTTAACGCCTGATAATGACCAATTATCAGAACCACCACCCACTCCAGCATGTGTCCAGCCTTGATCTCCTGATTCGAAATCATAGCTGACAGTCGTCATAGTTTCAACACCAAATGGACAGTCTCCAAATAAGCTCTCTGTTATAAAAGATTGGACTGCAGATTCAACATCGCCACTATTACAGATTGAACCTGTTGACACTTTCCAGAAAAGTTGTGAACTTGATGGTAAGTCAGTTGCTGCAAATGAAGTCCCTTCAACAATTTCATCAACAACTAAGTTTGAAAAACCTGCATCATCAGAAACCATTAAGTGATAACTTGTTGCATTGGCATCTGCTGCCCAACTAAATGTAACACTGGTTGAAACACCAGTGGCATTATCAGCTGGTGCAGTTAATGTTGTTTGTGATGTTACTCCAGCAGAATAGTTAATATCAAAATCAACTGTTCTAATAATAGTACCTACTTCTGGTAACTCCTTATCTGCCTCACCTTGTATGGTAAATGTATAATCTCCTGTAGCTCCACCTGCATCAATATCGAAGCTTAAAGTTGAATTTCCAGGGCTTGTAACTAATGGGAGTGGTTGAGGATTAAAATTAATTCCTGAAACAAAACTGGGTGTTACAACATTACTTAAAGTAATTGGGTTATTAAAGCCAAGTGCTTCAGTGGCTGTCAAAATACTGCTTAAGTTGGTATCCCCCGCACAGACTTCAAAACTACTTGTGTCTGCTTCTAAACTGTATCTTGGTATGGTTTCTTCGCACCCAACCACTTTTACATCATCAATGTCCCAACCATCACGTAAGGCAGATCCATCATGGCCTTTGTGAAATCTAAACTGAACAGTTTGTCCAGCATAAGAATCAATATCAACAATAGAATTAAGGTAAGCTTGAGGGTCTCCACACCATGCTTCGACAGCACCTAATGCATTGCCTGATGCCAAAGTTCCATCATAAGGATCAGAGAACATTGCAGAACCAGGGACTTGATTATAAGTATTTCCACCGTCTGTTGAAATCTCAAGTATTCCACCATCGTAACAATTATCCCCATTGTCTTCCATTGATTGTTCATTCCAAAACTGTAGAGTTAATGGAGATTGACCATTCGGTAAGTCTATTGAAGGAGAAATCAGAACACTGTTCCCATCATCGGCTTCATCACCATGAAATGCTTGCGACCCAGATTGAGGGTTGGCTGATGACAGTGCCCATAAATCAGCTCCACCGATTCCTGCATGTGTCCAACCTTGTTCGCCGTCTTCAAAATCATAGGAAACTGTTTCAACGGGTTGAAAACCGATGGCACAACTACCAGGTAAGGCGGTTGTTGAAAAGCTGTAAACATTAGATTCTACATCTGAGTTATTACATGAAGACTGGGTTGATACTTTCCAATAAAGAACCGTTGCATCTGGCAGTCCACTGGAATCGTAAGAATTTGTATCCAGCACCTCATCTATTATAATATTGCTAAACCCCATGTCATCAGATACCAACAAATGATACCCTGTAGCGTTTGGATCAGCATCCCAGGTAAATGTTGTGGACAATGATTGGTTAGTTGCTCCATCAAATGGAGCTGTTAATACTGTAGCTGAGGTCATTCCAGCAGAATACAATAATGATAGATCAATTGATTTAGTGAGCGTACCCATCTCTGGAGGTTGCTCAGGTCCATTGCCTTCTATAGTTAAAATATAATTTCCTGTTGTTCCACCTGCCAAAACATCAAGTGTCACATTTGTAGAACCAGGAGCCGTTACTGGTGTTGATGCAAACATTTCATTTGAAACCATACTAGGAACAGCAGTAAATGTTAAATCAACATTCTGATCATAGGCATTAAAGGCTTCTACAGAAATTAATGATGTTACACCTGTGTCCAATGCACAAACATCTATTTGAGAAGGGTTACTGCTTAATTTAAATCCCGGGCCATCACAGCCTTCAAAGAGAAACGAGCTAATTGATGTGCCCCAATTTGCACCAGCATGATATTGACCAGTAAACCAGAATGTACACTCATCAACAGGATCGACATCCATAGATGCATAATCTCCAAATCTGCCACTAGTATTTGCACCTGACCCTACCTTAACTAACACCTCAGATTGTGTCATAACATCAGATGCATCTCCATCTAATCGGCCGGTATAGGCTATACTGGCTGACAATGGATTATTTACATCTGTATTTGTTTTGGAATAAGCCAACGCAATATTTCCAGCTTTATCCATTGAAACTGATCCTACTAGTCTGTTTTCTGTTGTATTATCATTTGGGTGATAAGTCCCTTCTTGAAATAATGTCCAAGGTGTTCCTACACCTGTTGTTCTTCTTAATTCAAACCACCTCAAACTACCTATTACAGTTGAACCGGTTGTTGCAGGATCTAAATTTGTTGGTAATACACCCAATATTACTTCATGTGTTCCAAAATTCCTGTATTGTAATCTATTCAGAATAACTTCACGAATGGGATCTAGTCTTGAGCTTGAACCTGGTTGAGGAATACTCGCAAAAACACTGTAGTTTAAAAGATATGAGTTAAAATCAGTTATGACTACATCATCTATTTTAGTAAAACTAGAATTATTTTCATTATCAAAATCCACAACAAATTCCCATATTTCTAACAGATCAGTACTGGCATTATTTGGGAAATTACTGTGCGCTTCTTCATCAATGTGACGCATGATAATACCTGGCGCGCCCAAAGGAGGAGCTTCAAAACTATCACCTCCATCCCAATCAGCAGGTGTTGCCGTTTGGAAACCGTATCCTGGTAAGTCACCTAATACTATGGCTTGTGCTGCTCTTGCTGTAGCACCAGCAAGCATATTGGTTCTATCAAATGCATAAACAGTTGCTGGATTTTCATTTGCTGTTCCATAATACGCATCAGACCAGACACCAAAATGTGGATAATCTGGGAATGTTGCTCCTGTAAATTGGTAAAAATTCCAACCACCATTAATTGGATCATCTGTTGAAGAGATATAGAAACACAATGCATTGGCTCCTGTTACAAATTCTTGCATGAACCAACGTTCTGCAGTTTCGTCATATAAAATAATCGGATCCCCACTACCAGATGTACAAGGTCCAGAAGGTGCCAATGATTCCATTGAAAAGGGACCCGCTTCAAGAGCACCAGTTAACTTGTCATATACAGTAACTAACGATCCACCACCACCATTAATTGATTGAATATAATAATTTTTACCAATTGCTCCAGTCGTATCTGGAGGATTGACTCCGGTATATCCTTGACCATCAATATTAATAATAGGTGTATCAAAGGCCCTATTGGCATTTGGAGCAGTTAATTTTTGTAATTCTGCCAGAGGGTCCTTACTCATTCGGTAATCAACATTTTGTGGATCTGTGGCATTAAAATTTTTACGAGGTATTTCTTTGATTGGGTCTCCTACCTGCCATCCTTCTGCTATTGGTAGGTCTTTTAGGCTACCTCCATAATGATATGGCGTCACTTCACTTCCAACTTTTCGTACTGTTATTTGGTCTAAATCAGCAGCATTACTCACCATAATGGTGAACAATGTTGTTAATACCAAAATCAATTGATAAATATATTTCATGTCTTTTCTCTCTTTTTTGAATTAAGAGTGCTTGCAAAACTCTCTTTAATTATTTCTAACCCAAAGCAAAATTCGGGCTTGATTTTTATTTAAACTCGATATACTCCTTCAAAGCCAAATCACCTCTTTTACTATTCATCATTATCTTAGAACTGGCTTTGTTATGATTTATTATTGCCGTTTTATTGGGTTCTGAATGTTTGTGCTTTATCATTTCTAATGAAAAATCTGAAATTATGTTACTTGAGGTGCTCATTTTTACTAATAGGTTTGATTCATTGCTAATGGTTAATTGTATTTTCCCATAAACAGACTCAAATTTTTGTGTTTCTGGGTAATCATGATTTTTTAAGACAATGATTGTTTCGCCAGTTTTGTTAATGGTATTAACTAATCCGTTGTGTTTTTGAACTGATATATTTCCTTCTTCTGTTCTGATGAGCAAATTTGATTTAAGGCCTTTTGAATCCACTTTTCCATTTGCAGTTTGGACTTGAATGAATTTATCTTTTGGAACAAAAATTGTTATATCTATTCTTGCATCGTCTTTTATTTTAATATTATTTTTTGTATCTTTCCTTGCAGTAGATATATAAAAAACTTTATTTGTCTCATTATTTTCTATGAACAACTGACCATCGGTTTCTATGTGTTGAAGGACAGCAACATACTCCACTAAATCCTTATCATCCCCATACCTTAATCTAACATCACCATACTGGTTATTGACAACTATACTGCTAGCTTTAATTACTCCTTTCCAATTCATTTTTTCATTAGCATAGCCAATATTTAAAATCAAAAATGAAATTATAGGAAAAATTAAATAAACTTTAGCTCGAAACATTAATAGACTGTCCTTTTATTACTAATATTAAAGATTCATATAAATCTTTTTATATTACACATGTATTATTAAAGATAACTTAATAAAAACCTTAACATAAATCAAGCACTGTTAAATCTGTCTCTTATACACATCTCCGAGCCCACGAGACAGGCAGAAATCTC
>CAJXVJ010000083.1 GCA_913061105.1 uncultured Alcanivoracaceae bacterium
TACGAGATTTCTGCCTGTCTCGTGGGCTCGGAGATGTGTATAAGAGACAGCAAACCACCTGTGTAATGATACTTGTGTTAATCTCTTTATTAATAAAGGGATGCCTGCATTTTTTGGAATACCTAGCTTTGTATGCATTTCACTACTTTCAACGTCTTCTTCTAGGCTTTCTGGTCCAATGCAATAACTCAACACCAAGACTGCTACAATTAATGAGCCAACTTGCGAATAGACCAATCCATTTATTGCCATACAAAAAATGATTACAGGAATTGCAATAGTCACCAGTATAGTTATTTCTTTGTTTTTGATTCCAACTTTACTGTCAAACCAAGCCATCCAAGATTTATACCAGGAAAAATTCCGAAATCTTTGTGGTTTAGGAATTACATGGCTAATAAGATAGGCAATAATAAGTGCCAAGAGTTTCATAGGTTTTCCAGATAAGTTGACTATTTAATGCAATTTTAGCACATTCAATGTGAAATAAAACTGAATGATGCACAGTTGGTTTAAAATTATTGGTTGCGGGTGAACAGAGCAATTGACTCTACATGAGATGTATGAGGAAACATATCCATCACTCCTGCTTTGACCAATTTGAATCCCAATTCATTGACTAATCTATCAGTGTCTCTGGCCAAACTGGCAGGATGACACGATACATACAACAATGTATTGGCTTGAGTTTGAGCAATTAATGGCAATACTTCCCAGGCACCACTGCGTGGTGGATCTATTAATACCTTATTATAATCTTGTTTAAACCAATCTGAATCTTGATGATTTTTTCGTAAATCAGCCACATGAAATGAAACATTATCCAGCTTGTTTAATTGCGCATTGTGTTGTGCACGTTCTACTAAAGATTGTTCCCCTTCAATACCAACTATGGCCTTTACTTTTGTCGCTATTGGTAAAGTAAAATTACCCAGTCCACAAAATAAATCCAATATAACATCGTCACTTTTTATATCAAGCAATGACATGGCATGTGCAATCATTTTATTGTTCATTTTTGCATTGACTTGAATAAAATCACTGGGCAAGAACTCCATTCTAACTTTGTAATCTGGCATATCAAAATAAAGAGGTTTTACGGGAAGTGACTGTGACTCATCAAGCATTTCAATGATTGTTTTGGGACCTTTTGATTGAGAATAAATTCTGACATTGTTATTTTTTGCAAAATCCAAAAATATTTTTTCATCGTCTACTCCAATGGGCTTTAAATGTCGCACAATCAATGCAACATCATCATCAGCGATTGATGCTTCGATTTGGGCAATGTGTTGTTTAATTCTTAATGTCCCAATCATATCAGCTAAGGGTTGTAACAATTTATCTAACGGTTGCTGTAATATTTCACAATCATTCATGTCTGCCACATAACGGCCATTTTTCTCTCTAAAACCAACCAAGACTTTTTCTTTCGCCATCACCCAACGAACAGACAATCGTGCCCTGCGGCGGTAATGCCATGAATCATCTGTTAATGGATTCAACCATAATTCTGGTTGTAGTTTTGCCATTTTCAAAAGATTTTGTTTAAGTGTATTTTGTTTAAACTCAATTTGTTTTGTTGGAGCCAGATGCATCATGGTACAACCATTGCAGACATCATAAAACTTGCATTGTGCATCAACCCGATCTTCTGAGGCGCTTAACACATCTATTGCGCTTGCCTCCTCAAAATTCTTGTTACCACCAGTGTGTTTGGCAATGACTGTCTCACCTGGCAATGCGCCGCTAACAAACATCACTTTGCCATTAACTCTTGCTATGCCTCGGCCATCGTGACTTAAATCTTCAATCACAACTTCGATGGGTTGTTCCATTAATTTTCTTCTGCGATGTCTTGCCATGGGTGTTTTTTCTCTCAGTAATAAAAAAGTGGTACCTTAAAATACCACTTTAGTTGAACATTCTATAGTTTATTAATTATTTAGTTTGCCAAGCACCAGCGGCATCTTGGTATTTCCATCCGCTGCGTGCTTTTTCTCTCCACAATTTAATAAACACATTGCGAATAGACTCTTCCCAATCAGCATGGCCATTGGCAACAGCCAATTCTCTGTAAAGGGCTTTGCGGTCACGGTTGTCATCTGCTACAAACTTCTTAACGATTTGGCGGTCCTTCAAAACCAAGGCTTTGGCATCGACAATGTCTATGAAACCATCGTTTGTAAAACCAACAACACCTGAATCTATATGAGGTTTTAATTGACTGCTAAATCGATTTTCCATTCTGTCTGTTATTTCCACTATTGCAGGTGAAGAAATATTTATATTTACTTCTGCATGGGCTGAGGAAATAAACCAACTTAGTGGATTAAGATTAAAGCTTTGAGGGTTATTGCCAACTGCCCCTTGTCCATCTTCTTCCCCAATGATTTTATTGATTATTTTATTTGCCGCATCTTCTGCTTCTGCAGCTGGGAAATAAACATTAATCGTTACACATGCTGCCATAAATAAGAACATTGATGACATTAAGGTAATTTTGATTCTTTTCATGAGTTATCTCTGAATAAAATTGCATTATAACAATTAAATATAAATATAATCTGAATATCATCAACAAACATGAACTATTTTGAAATATTGGTTTGTTAATTTCATTCCTGTCTATGATTGAATTAATTCCGATTTAATGACAATAAAGATAAATAATTGTGACTTCAAATTATCATTGCTCTGATATAATACCACCTCAAAATTTAAATTAGAGCTTAATAAAGATTATGACAAACAGAACAACTCTTGCAAATGCCATTCGTGTACTTTCTATGGACGCCATTCAAAAATCAAATTCCGGTCATCCTGGAGCTCCAATGGGCATGGCAGATATGGCTGAAGTTTTGTACAACAACTTCATGAGCCATAATCCAAAAAATCCGAATTGGTCTAATCGTGACAGGTTTGTATTATCAAATGGCCATGGCTCTATGTTGATGTATTCATTATTACATTTAACGGGTTATGATCTTAGTATGGATGACATCAAAAATTTTAGACAACTCCATTCTAAAACACCAGGACATCCTGAATATGGATATACAGCTGGGATTGAAACTACCACAGGTCCACTAGGACAAGGCATTACAAATGCAGTAGGAATGGCATTAAGTGAAAAGCTATTGGCAAAGGAGTTTAATAAAGAGGGTCTTAATATTGTTGATCACCACACCTATACATTTGTTGGTGATGGTTGTTTAATGGAAGGCATCTCACATGAAGCCTGTTCGTTTGCTGGCACTTTGAAACTGGGTAAATTAATTGCTTTGTACGATGACAACAATATATCTATTGATGGTGAAGTGGGCGGTTGGTTCACGGATGATACTGTTAAACGCTTTAAATCTTATGGATGGCATGTACAATCTATTGACGGACATGACCCTAAGGCAATTAAAAAAGCCATCAAAAAAGCCAAAGCAAAAACAAACAAGCCATCTATCATTTGTGCTAAAACCAATATTGGGCAGGGCGCTCCTAATAAGGCTGGCTCTCATGAATGCCATGGCGCACCATTGGGTGCAGATGAGGTGGCTGCTACTAGAGAAGCCCTAGACTGGAGTTATCCAGCATTTGAGATTCCACAAGATGTTTATGATGGTTGGAATGCAGAAGAAAAAGGTGCCAAAACTGAAAATAAATGGATTGAGTTATTTGCTGAATATTCAGAAAAATATCCAGATCAAGCCGCAGATTATACACGCCGCATGAATAACCAATTGCCTGATAATTTTGCTCAATTATCACAAGCTGCTGTTGAAAAAGCCCAAGCTGAAGCTGAGGCAATGCCGACAAGGAAAGCATCAAAATATGCATTAGAAGCTTTGGGACCATTGGTACCCGGATTATTTGGCGGTTCTGCTGATTTAACCCCATCTAACAACACTTTTTGGTCCGGTTCAAAAGCCTGTAACGATGTTGAATTAGATTTTACTGGCAACTATATATCCTACGGTGTTCGTGAGTTCGGCATGACAGCGATGATGAACGGCATGATGTTACATGGCGGTTTAGTTCCGTATGGTGCTACATTCCTCATGTTCTCAGAATATGCACGTAATGCTTTACGTATGGCAGCATTAATGAAAATTCGTGGTTTATTTGTTTATACACATGACTCAATCGGTGTCGGTGAAGATGGACCAACCCATCAACCTGTTGAACAGACTTCTTCTTTGCGTTTAATGCCTAATATGAATGTTTGGAGACCTTGTGATGCAACAGAATCAGTTGCTGCATGGAAATCTGCACTAGAAAAAGCAGATGGGCCTTCTTGTTTGTTATTCAGTCGTCAAAATACATCTAAAGAAAACAGAAATGCCCAACAAGTAGCTGACATATCAAAAGGCGGTTACATATTAAAAGATTCTGTAGGCACTCCTGATGCCATCATAATTTCCACTGGTTCTGAAATAGGCATTTCCATGCAAGCTGCTGAACAATTGGGTGAAAATATTCGTGTGGTTTCTATGCCTTGTACCAATGTTTATGATCAGCAAGATGATGCCTACAAAGAAAGCATATTGCCATCATCTGTTACTAATCGTATAGCAGTTGAAGCGGGTCAAGGTGATTTTTGGTACAAATATGTAGGCCTGAATGGTGCCATTATTTCTCAAGACACTTTTGGTGAATCGGCTCCAGGTGCTGAGTTGTTTGAACATTTTGGGTTTACTGTTGAAAATATAGTTAAGACTGTTAAAGAAACGATAGAAAACTCTTAATATATTGAAGTTGGTATATATAAAAAAGGCGCGGTAATTATAGATATACCGTGCCTTTTTTATGCGTTAAATAAAGGGATATAACTATTTATTCTGGCATTAAATAATAGGCAGTCATAACAGCCACTTGGTCTTCATCACGATTATTGGCAACATCAGAATAGTTTTGTCGATTGGTTTTACTCCACTCAAGGCCATCTACAGTTGTATCATCTTGAATACCTGACTCTCTAAAAAAACCAAATCGTGCATCTGCTATGCCATCAATTGAACTGTCTAATAACCGGGCCAAATCAGGTGTTAATCCTTTTATTACCATCACATTTCTATTTCTTGTCATATAAGAACCAGAAGTCAGTCCATCAACAGACCATACAACATTATCAAAACACACATCTATCTGTTGCGGATTACCATTGGTATCTAAGTAAACATATTTGTCTTCAGAACCCTCTGCGCGACCAGCAGGCATACGTACTCCTGCATTATCCATATAAGCATGTAACCCAGTTGGTAAAGTAGCAGCACACATTTCACCAGCATTTTGATTCACCATTAATGTTGGATTAGTTGGATCATCTGCTATCACAACATTCACTCTATTATAATAATTTTGATATGCCAGTGCCCAACCTTGAATAAATGATTGACTAATTTTTTGATAACTGGCATTTCTCTGTAAATCTTTACCAATAGAAACGGCACCCAGAATTATTCCGATGATAACCAATACAATTGACATTTCAACCAAGGTAAACCCTTTTGATGTTTTTTTCATTTAATTTCTCTTTATTTTATAAGCCTTCTTGATCGGCTCTTATTGCATTAGCTCTAATTTCTACTCTTAATAATCGAGCTCTTTCTACAAAGTCACCATCTCCAACTGCACAATTATCTCCATCTTCGAAACAATCAGTGGCATCATTTATACTGCTTAAAGCATCAGCAGCAAGTACAGTGGTTGCGATGGCAGCAGCAGTGGCAGCTACTGCAAGTACAGCAGCCAATCCAAATGAGACAGCAGCTGGTGCACCAATGGCAGTTAATGGAGGTGTTAAACTCTCCGCAATGGCTGTGGCAACACCTGCTACCACATCGGCATCACCGGCCAATGCTTGAGCTATGGCAGCGACACCTAAAGCCACATCTGCTTCAGCTAATTGTTCTGTTAAATCCAGTAAATTTTCATAATCAACAAATGAAGTCCACATCATATCAGCTGCCAATACTGTATTATCATGGGCATGTAGTGCTGCAGAAATAACCGAACCACAGGCCAATGCACCAAATAGTTCAGAAAACTCCATGGAATTAACTTGATCATCATAACCAGCAGATTGCGGCTTTGTTGCCACTTCAAATTTAAAGTCAATTGCATTGGCATTAAAACCATCAAGTAAATTTCCATCGCCATCTGCATCTGTTCCACCTGCATCTACCAATACATAGGCAATATTGCGATTATATAAAACAGGACTAGTTTCAGAAACATGCAAATATCCAGCATTATTCACCGTAGTTGTGGCTGCTGCTGACCTTAATGCAAAACAAAAATCTATGGTATTTGATTGGTTTAATGCTGTAGGAGCTGCTGTTCGCACTCCTGTCGGTAACAATGGATACAAACGGTCTTTACTAACACCCAATTCTGCATCAACCAATACATCAGCATCGGCTTTGTTAAAAATAGAATAATTCAAAGGGATGCTCGAATCGTTAATTGGTTTTTCAGCCAATCCCAAAGTCAGTTCTGGAATAGTCCCGAAAAGTGTACCTGGATCTTCGTCTCCATCCAAATCTGCGTCGGGAAATGGCAAACGACCATGTGCATAACTAAATCCAATAATGGCATTGTCTATATATTCAGTATTTGAGGTTTCAACTGTACGCTGCTGAACTTGATTAGCTCTGGGGTAATATTTGTATAGCAATGAGAATATTATGCCAATAATTATTATAACTACTGTGAGCTCAACTAATGTATAACCTTTTACTTTTATTGAATTATTCATTATCTGATTAACCCCTTTAAATCTAATGCTTTTACTATGGCCAATTTAGTATCTTTAAATGTAGCCGATTCATTCCAAGTTGCAATGGCCTCAGTTCTTTGTGCTATTCCTGCAGTTAAGGATTCTCTGGCACTATCTAAATCCGAAACTGCTAGGGCTTCTGCTATTATTGCGTCAATCGAAGCTGCTGCAGCCAATGCAGCACCAACAATTGTACTTGTGCCTCCAGTTAAAATCGCATTGGCAACAGCTAAACCTGTTGACAATAAAGACAATACTAAAGCGGCTGTTGCTAAGGCAAACTTAGATTCAGCAATTTCTACCATAATTTCTAAATAATGCACATGAAAATAACGGTAATCTTTATACATTGTGGAAACTTGCCACATGTCATAGGCTGCAAAACTGGCACGTGCTGCACCATTGGTTTCAGATAATAATTTTGCACATTTTAGCCGCCCTGCCAATTCATTAAAACCAACGGCTTTTACATTATCATCGTAATTATTTAAATGTGAGGCTTTGGGTCTTTCAAAAGCTAAACCTGCTGCATTGGAACCATCAAATAAATTTCCATCATTATTTGCATCAATTGCCCCACTGTCCGCAATAGCATAGGCCACATTAATAAAAACACCTGGTGTCCTTGTTAAAATATTGACTTGGTTGTTTAGTGGTATGGTTGAGCGGCTGGCAGTTCTTAATGCCAAACAAAAATCTAAACCATTGGATTGGGTTGATGTTTCAGAATTGGGCAAGAAAGGTTCATACCTGTCTTTCAAACTGCTTAAATCTGTATCTAATAATGCATCTGCATTATTATTGCGGAAAGAAGCGTATCGTATTTGCCCTCCACGTTGTTTTTGGAGTGAAGATTCTATCCCTAAAGTCTTAACAGGTAAACTGCCTTGATTATTATTTATAGATCCACAATCTTCAATGCCATCTGGAGGACTAGTAACATCTGGACAAGGCAATCGGCTATTGGCATAAACAAATCCAGAGATTGCAGCGTCTGCCATTTCTAAATCATTTTTAAATTTCTCGTTTAAGGTTTGTTGACCAATTTGTGAGATAAATTTAACACTAAAAAACCCAATGACACCAATAATGACTAAAACAATTGATAATTCAACCAATGAATAACCATTTTGATTTTTGGAAATTCTGATCATCTTTCTGCACCTTTTGCATCTGCATCTGCTAATATATCATCTACTCCAGCTGCTTGTTCATTCAAAGTCCCATTAGGATTGGGCAATCCATTACCAACATTGGCTTCAAAATAGGCAGCATTTTCTTCTGCATCAAGGGCTGAATTTATGGTTTCAAAGGCCTCTGTTGTTTGTGCTCGAGCACCATCAATTCTTCCCACTCCAATTTGAATGTCATCTTGTAATCTATTTATTTCAAATATTAAAAAGCCACCAAACGGCCCATTGAGAATACCATTATAATAATTGATTAAATTCAGTTGTTCTGTCAGTTGACCGTTTAATAAAACCAACAAATCTGCTCTTTCATTTGTTAAATTTTGCCAATTTACCAATGCAGCGGTTTCTTGTGCTGTTGGATTTGCAGGATCTGCAGGAACAGGTTCATCAGGTATTGGTGCTAAATTTGAAATAATGTCAACGACTTCATTATAAGCATCAACTGCGCCATCGCGTCTATCAATCAAGTCGCTAATAAATACATCTCTTAAGGCATTCATTGTATTCATTACATTTTGAGCCCTGTTTCTTCCTAAAATATATGCATCTCGTAGTGCATCCCAATCAGCCATAGCTTGTGTTTCTGCAGCTGTTGGATTCGCTGGATCTGCTGGCACAGGTCTGGCTGGCTGGTTGGCTATCAGTGTATTGGCCCGATTCCTGGCATTTGTTGCCTGTGTAAGTATATTTAAGTAACTGTTTTTTAAATTATTGATATTTGTTGCAGCTGTGGTCATTTTCGGATCTGCTAAATTCAAATGAGATTCAGCTAATGGAAAGTTCACATTGGGGTAACTGATTTGGAAAAAAGGAAATCCTGAATTTGCCTGAGCACCTAAAGCTGAGACGGCATCATTGGCATTATTTCTTGCTGATACAGTGTTATTATATGCAGTAGTAGCTTGGTTGACATTCGTTGCTGCTTGAGAGTCTGCAGAGAGTGAGTAACTGTTAAATAAACCATCATTAATGGCAATCCTAGAATCTTCTAACAATTGGGTTTGGGCTTTAATTGTATTAAAACGATTACGAATCGTTAAGGCACTGCCTCTGGCTCTGTTTATTTGATCTCTTGCACTAATTACTTTTTCAGCGGCATCTAATTTTAAATCCTCAGCTTGTTGTCTAATTTCAATGGCAAGCTCTTCATTGCTCATAGTTGCGTTTGGATCATTGGGGTCTGTTGATTCCTCTGGTAAGCTAATTTGTGCACCAGCCCTAAGTGCTACATCTATAACAAGTCCCAAAGCCACTGCTTGTGCAATTAATGCCGCGACATTTAATCCAACAGCCACACCTGCTGCAACTATTGCAACAGTTGATGCCACTACACCGGCAGTATAAACTGGTATCAATGCACATCCTACTAATACCACACATGAGGCTATAGCCCCAGCTAAAAGTGAACTGGCTGTGGCCAGAGTTGTCACTGCCGCTGCTAATGTAAAAGCTGCCATTGCAGTATTTGCAATGCCTAATAATATTTGGGCTCCTGTTATTATTGCTGCCAATTCAGCATTGGCTTCTAAATTATCAGCTTGGGCTAAATTTTCTTCATGGGTGGCTTTACCATCTGCCATCAAATTCAAAGATCTTTGAGCCGTATCGCAATTGAGTGTGTCGGCTAATTCATCAAAAGATTTTGTGAAAACAGTGTCATCGTATTCGGCATCATGCGCTCTGTTAGCTGATTCGAAATCCAATGCAGCAGTTGCATTTAAACCATCAAATGGTGAGGTGCCACCATCTTTGTTTGCAAGACCAGCTGTGGCCAATACGTATGGAACAGATCTTGTTGTTGTATCAGGAAATGAAATGTGCGCAAATGCAGAAGAAAAAGTACTGGCTTTTCCATTGGCAATCGCAGTACAAAAATCTAAACCATTGATGTTATTTATTGTTGTTACCGTTCCATGAGAATCAGTTGGGTTGAATAAATTGGTAATATTTGCCAAATCAGCTGGACTGGTGGCATTTGTAGTATTTCTATACACAGCATATTGAACAGGAATCGAACCAACACCGGCATAATCTTCATTTAATCCCAATGCTTTGTATGGAATGGCTCCAGTACTATTTGATGTGCCACAATTTTCATTGCCATCATAGGGAGCTACATCAGGACACGGCAGTCGGGCATGAGTTGCAACAAACCCTAGCAGTTGTTCATCAATTTTGAACAAAATTGACTTATCAACCTCAACATTTTCACGCTTAACTATATAAGGCATAACACTGACCAGTGCTACAAATAACCCTATCATAATTAACATGACAATCGACAGCTCCCATAAACTGAAACCAAATTGTTTAGTAACTTTATTGTGCCTATTAATATACTGCATTACCCACCTCTAAGAATTCCTACCTCACCAATTAATTTATAAACAGGAAGGAACAGCGCTATAATCATTAGAATAAATAACAAACCTGCAAAAATTATAACCAATGGTTGTATTATTTCACTGATAGAAGCAACTGTGTGTTCAAAACGTTTTCTGTATTCGACCGCCAGATAATTCAACTGTTTATCTAATGTACCTGTTTGTTCACCGATACTGGTGAGTCTCAACACAAAACTTGGAAAAACCTCAGCCTGTCGTAACTCGTCAGTTAAAGTATTTCCTCGCATAACTCCATTTTTGACTTCGCCAATTTTTTCTTTATAGACTTCATTGGTAATTGATGATTCGATAATTTCTAAACTCTTAATAATCTCTACACCAGATGAAATCAGTAAACTTAAATATTCTGTAATAAATGCCAACCCAGATGATTTTATAATTGTTCTTGAAACAGGCAATCTAAAAAATAATTTATGGACCCTATATCTGAATTTTTGATTGTATTTATATAATGCTATTAGAAACAATGTTAGCAGAATAAAAACCAGTAAGTACACAAAGAAATAATCATGTATATGGTTAGAAAATGCTACAGTCACTTTTGTAATTGTTGGTAAATCAACTTGCATTTGTTTAAACAAGTCAGATATGTTTGGAACCACATAATATAACCAGAAAATTGTTGCTCCAATAATACTTGCAAACACAAAAGCCGGATATATCATGGCTCTTTTTGTGTCTCTAGTAATACTGACAATTCTATTCATGTGCTCAGCGGCATCATGTAATGTTCGGTCTTGGTTACCTGATGTTTCACCAATATGTGCCAAATAAATAACTGTTTTTGGTATTGTATCTGCGTGCTTATCAAGACTTTGAGCAAAAGTAAGGCCTGATCGCATCGATTCTAGTAAGTTTTCAGCCAGTTCCCGAACCTTTGGCTCAGAGTCACCTGTGGTCATTTCTTCAATGGCGGTAAAAATAGGAACACCAGCTTTTAACATCACTGAAACGTTATGAAAAAATTCAGCTAATGACGCCTTATCTATATAATTACCACGAATTTTATTCCAAAAATCATAGATATAAAGAAACCAATTTGGCAACATAACCAGGCTAAGAATAACTGCATCCCTGCGTTTTTCTATGAAAACTTGAGCAGATCTTTCATTTTCCATCAACAACTTTGAAATCCCTCTTTGGGTTTTCCCTGATTGCAGCAATAATCTGTGGTAATAACACCTCATCTTAATCTAGCTCCAATCCAATGATTCGCATGTATTCTTCAACAGAAGTAACACCATCCAATACCCTGTCTTTGGCCATTTGTCTTGAGCTCACTAGTCCATTTTTTTCTACTAATTTTGAAATTTCTTCACGTGTAACATCATTAGCAATGGCATTTGTAAATTCTTTTCCAACTGGTAACATTTCATAAATTGGAATACGACCTAAATAACCACTGCCGACACAATGACTACAGCCTTTTCCACGTTTTAATTCACTTATCTCAATATCATCACTGACTTGTAACCACTCATCTAATTCTGGCATATAAGATTCAGAACAATGTGTGCATATTTTCCTTAGTAATCTTTGAGATACAACTCCTACCAAACTGTCTGCTATGATCTGAGAATGAATGCCCAATGCTTTTAATCGAGGAATTACTCCAATTGCACTATTAACATGTAATGTTGATAAAACCAAATGTCCAGTTTCTGCAGCAGTCATTGCGGCTTCAGCTGTTTCTTTATCTCGAATTTCACCAATTAACATAACATCTGGGTCATGACGTAAAAAATGTGTAATGGCTGTACCGAAAGTATAGTTTGCTTTGCGGTTGACTTGTGTTTGGCAAATGACTGGTAGTTTATACTCAATAGGGTCTTCAATGGTTAATATATTTTTACCACTTAAACCATGCGCTCGAAGTCCAGCGTGCAATGTTGTAGTTTTACCACTGCCTGTTGGTCCAGTTAAGAGGACGATACCAGCCGGTTGAGAAAACATTTTTTTCATGACTTCTAAATCGTCTTCTAAAAAACCCAACTGACTTAAATCACGGACCAAAACTCCACCTGGTAACAATCTTAAAACAACATTTTCGCCATATTCAGTTGATAGTGTTGAGACACGCACATCATAAGGAGTTTCTATTACTGAAGTTGTAAAACTACCATCTTGTGGCAATCTTTGTTCTGTAATATCCATTTTTGAGCGCATTTTAATACTAGAAACCAACCTAACAACTGCTTTTGACATACCTACTATGGGTTGAAGAACTCCATCAATTCTGAAAGATATATGTGCACTGTTAGTATCGGGTTGGATATGTATGTCTGTGGCCCTTTGTTTGACAGCCAAGTGTAAAATATAATCTAACAATAAGTCAGGATTGTGAACTTGATCCATGTCTTTTTTTAGAATTTTAATTTCTTTTTGTACTAAATTTTCTATTGGGTAATTACTGAAAAAGTAATGAAACTTAACACTGCTTGTAACTTTACCAAAGTCAGCCATCAACAGTTTAGGTCTCAACCCTGATCGTTTTGTCACTATTTGAGAAACATAAGATAAATTGGCATTACCGACAATCACAATTAATTTATCACCTTCTCTTTTAATCGGTATAAATTTTGAACGCAGGCATAATTCTTGATTAAACATGGCCAGTACATTGTCATCGGGTTTTTCTATTTCATGGTCTGAGTAATACTCTAAACCCATTTGTTTTGATAATATCGGGGCCAATTCATTATCTGTAATCATGCCCAGTCTAACCATTAATTCACCCAGTTTTTCTTCAGTCACCTTTTGCTTTTGTAAAGCGTATTTTAACTGTTCTGATGTAATTAATTTTTGAGTATATAATAAGGTACCAATGGCAACTTTTTGTGATTTTACATCTACATCCATCGATTTTACATTTGTTTCTTCTGCTAGGTTTGTCATTATATTTTTTACTCTAAGTCAGTTATTGTTGTGTTTTTTGCAAGACTATAAGTTCCACGATTGTCTATTTCATTATGTTGTATATTTTTACTTTTCTCATTTATTTCTTGTAACTCCGTACCAATATTAATACCTGTCTCTTATACACATCTGACGCTGCCGACGATCTACTCTGTGT
>CAJXVJ010000084.1 GCA_913061105.1 uncultured Alcanivoracaceae bacterium
CGGCAGCGTCAGATGTGTATAAGAGACAGATTAATATGTATACAATTTAATATAAGTAAAAATCAAAACAGTATCAATAATTAATTTCACAATCTTAGATTACTATTATGACTAAAGGCACTATTTCAAAAAATAATTTAGTGCATAATAACCAACAATAAAAAAATATTAGGGGTAAAATGAAAACTATCAACCAACGATTAATTGCTTGTCTGGCATTTATCAGTTTCCATGCTTCTGCCGTCGAATTTAACGAGTGCAGAATTGGATCTGATAATGGCGGAGAAAAACTAAAAGCCGAATGTGCTACATTTTCTGTCGCTGAAAACAGAGAAAACACCAATCGAATGATAGACCTAAACATTGCAATCATTCGCACTAAATCCACAAAAAAGCAAGCCGACCCAGTCATTATGTTAGCAGGCGGTCCGGGGCAATCAGCTGTTGAATCATATATTGGTGTGTCTCATGCTTTTAGAGGTATATTAAAAAATCGCGATGTGGTTCTAGTAGATCAACGCGGCACAGGCAAATCCAATCCACTCAAGTGTGAGTTTGATGAGAGTGTTCAAAAAGAAATACTTAAAGACAATGACTTGATTTATCCTGAACTAGAAAAATGTGTAAAAAACTTAGATGCTGATACACGCTACTATACCACCACAGAATCTATTAAAGATTTAGAAGATGTTCGAAAAGCATTGAAAATTGAAAAGTGGAACTTAATAGGCATTTCTTATGGAACACGTAAAGCCTTAACTTATATAAAGATGTTTCCAGATTCAGTACGTTCAGTGATTCTTGATGGGGTTGTACCGCAACAAGAAGCCTTAGCTGCCAGCCATGAAACCAACCTTATTAACGCATTAAGAAAACAATTCGACCAGTGTGATCAACAACCATCATGTAATGAAGCTTTTGGAGATGTAGAGTCTCAAATGTGGAATTTAATGGAGACCGTTGAAGAAAAACAACCTGTGATTAGATTACAAAATTTTAGTTCAGGAGAATACGAAGAGATTACTTTAAATAAGGAGTCGATAGCTATTGCAATTAGAATGTTTTCCTATTCTGCCAGCAGCATGAATCTTTTGCCATTGATGATAAATAAAGCCAATAATGGACAACTAGAAACCATTGCATCACAAGCCAACATGATAAGTAGCATGATGCAACAAAGCATGACTAATGTTGAATTTTCGATATTGTGTGCTGAAGACGCGCCATTTTATTCAGATACAATTAGTACAAACAAGCAAACTATATTTGGAGAAGGGTTTATTGATAGAGTCAAAAAAACATGCGAATACTGGCCACACATGAGAGCCGATTCCAGTTTTAAAGATCCAGTTAAATCCGACTTACCGGTATTGTTATTATCTGGTGAATTAGATCCGGTTACACCACCTGAATTTGCAGATACAGCCATGCAAACATTATCAAACGCACAACATTTAGTAGCCAAAGGACAGGGCCACAATGTATTTCCTTTGGGTTGTATGCCAGACATTATTACTGATTTTTTTGAAGACCCTGAACAAGAACTTGATATCGAATGTATGGGCGATTTTAATTACACACCATTTTTCATAAACATGATGGGACCAAAACAATGATAGAAGTAAAAGCAATTAGCAAAAGTTTTGGCGATGTTCAAGCCGTCAAAGAAGTGACATTCACAGCCCCGAACAATCAAGTTACTGCATTACTCGGTGCTAATGGTGCCGGTAAAACAACGAGTTTAAGAATGATTTATTCATTAATATCACCTGATTCTGGACAAGTATTAATAGATGGAATTGATCCAAAGAAACAACCTGAAGAAGCGCGTAAATTATTGGGGGTTTTACCAGATACAAGAGGTTTATATTTGCGTTTAACAGCCAGAGAAAATATCACTTATTTTGGCGAGTTGCACGGAATGAATGAAGCTGACATAAAAACCAGAACAGATTCTCTGGTCAAAGATTTGCGTATGGAAGATTTTATAGACCGTAAAACAGAAGGTTTTTCTCAGGGCCAAAGAGTTAAGGTAGCTATTGCAAGAGCATTGATCCATGATCCAAAAAACATTATATTAGATGAACCAACCAATGGATTAGATGTTATGAGTACGAGAGGCGTAAGAAAGTTTCTTAACAAGGAAAAGGAACGAGGTAAGTGCATATTATTTTCATCACATGTTATGCAAGAAGTCTCAGCAGTCAGTGATGAGATATTAGTGGTTCACGATGGCATTGTCTGTGCATCAGGTTCTGAAGCTGAGTTACAACAACAATCTGGACAAAGTAATTTAGAAGATGCTTTCGTGCATATAGTTACTAATGGAGAAGGTCATGAATAAACAAATACTCACTGTCACTAAAAAAGAAATAAAAGACAATGTGCGCGACAAAAAATCTTTAATATCTTCAATTTTTATGGGAGCAGTATTCATGCCCATATTTTTTGTAATATTTATAAATTTCATGATTAATACTCAAAAAGACAAAGCCGAAGCTCAATTAGAAATTGCCATTACAGGCAGTGAAAATGCACAAAGTTTTATGAGCTTTGTCAAATCAAAAGGGATCAAAATCAAACCATTTAATGGAGATCCTAAAAAAGCAATTGAAAGCAAAGCAGAAGAAGCAGTCATCATCATTCCAAAATCATTTGGCGAAAAATTTTCAAAGGGTCTGCCTGCTAAGATTGAAGTCTATTATGATGCCACTGCTAAAGGGGCAACAAATGTGACACAAAGGCGAATAAAATCAGTGATACAAGAGTACTCTCAAACCATTGGTATGACCCGCCTTCAATTGCGTGGCATAAGCCCTATTCTGATGCGTGCTGTGATTGTTGAAGATCACGATGTTTCCACTTCTCAAGCAAAAGGTGCTCAATTTCTTATGATCTTACCTTATGCATTAATATTGGGACTATTCATGGGTAGTATGTATCTTGCTATTGATACTATGGCTGGTGAAAAGGAAAGAAATTCATTAGAATCACTATTACTCAATCCAATTAAACGTTCACATTTACTCATTGGCAAACTATTGGCAACTATCTCTTTTGGTTTGATGACAATGGTAATCACTTTAATAGTATTTAAAATGGTGATGCCGTTAATGCCCTTTGAAAAAATGGGCATGACTATAGACTTGGGGGTTAAAAACTTAACTATTTTAGCATTGGTACTAGCACCTTTGGCAGTATTGGCAGCCTCATTACAAACCATTGTTGCGACCTTTAGTAAATCTTTTAAAGAAGCCCAAACCTATGTAGGTATCTTAATTATTGTGCCTATGATACCAAGCATGGCTCTAATGTTCTTACCTGTTAAGGAAAAGTTATGGATGATGTCTATTCCTGTTCTGAGCCAAAACTTAATCATCAACCAAATTATTCGAGGTGAACAGGTTGCTACAATGTCTATTATTGTTACAATAATAGGCTCATTATTTATTGGCTTGTTGCTTGCACTTGCAGCGATAAAATTGTATAACAGAGAAAGTTTATTATTTTCTAAGTAGTTATGATTTATAAAATTTTCTTATCCGCTTTTATTGGGTTTTTTTCCACATTAAGTTTTGCCGCTGATATATACAAATATGTAGATAAAAATGGCACCACTTATTACAGTGACAAAAAACCCGATGCAGATATTCCCGATGAGCAAATTGACACATTAACCATTATTGAATCAGATAAAATTAACCCCAAGTCCAATTGGAAAAGAGCTGACCACATAAGGAAACAACAAGCCTCTAATTTTGAAGATTTTTTCATTGCCACACCACGTAACAACAGTAACTTCACTATTACTGATGGCAACTTACTGGTCATGGTTAACCTCAACAAGGATTTATCACCTGATTATAGAATTAAATTTTATTTAGATGGTATCCAGCGTGGCAGGGTAAAATCATCTACTCAATTGATTGGTGACACAAATGAAGGACCACATACTTTGTATGCTGAAGTGATTAACGCAACCACAAGACAAGTGATAAAAACAACACCTGAAATAAATTTTAATTTAATATTTAGAAAAAAATAGAATTCCAAAAACAAATTAATATCGGAATTTTTTAAAATCTCAAAATACTGTTCTCCTTTGTAACTATTTCAATTAGATACACAACCGTTAATAACAATATTTTATAAACTGTCCCATTCTTGATTAGAAATTGTATATTAAAACAACAATAGAAATAATCAGGGGAACCAAATGAAGATAATCAGTTTATTATTAATAATGTGTATTCAAACCATCACATTGGCCAGCGAGCCACTTAATGAACAAGTAACTGATTTAGTCAAATCAATCAACATGTATTTAGACAGAGCGGAAAGCGAAATTAACTCTAGTCATAAAACCAAAAAGCAATTAGCCAGTGCACACATTGAATATGCACAAGAAATCATTGATGAATTGTTTGGTAGCCGCTATGTCAACAAGTTTGATCACAAACATCCAGACATAATTGACTACCAAAAAAGAATAAAAAAGTTAAAATTGAAGATTTATCGATGATCAACAATTAAGAATTATTATTTTGTTTGCATCATTACCAATGCAGTATCAAGCATGCGATTTGAAAAACCCCATTCATTATCATACCAAGAAAAAACTTGAACCAAATTGCCATTCATGACATTGGTTAATGTGGCATCAAAAGTTGATGAATCTGAACAATGGTTAAAATCAATTGATACCAAAGGCTCTGTGTTATAACCCAATACACCTTTCATGCCTTTACTGGCATCAAGCATGATGGCGTTAACTTCTTCAACTGAGGTCGAACGTGACGCGGTAAAAACCAAATCAACGATTGAAACATTGATGGTGGGAATTCGCATCGCAAATCCATCTAATTTCCCATTTAATTCAGGTAATACCAACCCAACTGCTTTGGCAGCCCCAGTACTGGTTGGGATTTGGCTCAAGACAGCTGAACGTGCTCGACGTAAATCAGAGTGTGCAGTATCAGATAAGACTTGGGTATTGGTATAGGCATGTATTGAAGTCATTAATCCTGACTCAATGCCAATCGCATCATTTAAGGGTTTTACCAAAGGTGCCAAACAATTGGTCGTACATGAAGCATTTGAAACTATTGTATCGCTGGCTTTAAGTACATCATCATTTACGCCATACACTATGGTTGCATCGATTTCGCCCTTGCCTGGAGCAGAAATCAATACTTTTTTGGCACCCGCTGTAATGTGTTTTCCAGCCAATTCTCTACTCTTGAATATACCAGTACAGTCCATCACAACATCTACATTAAGTTCTGCCCAGGGTAATTGCTCAGGGTCTCTGATTGACAAGTATGGAATGGAATTGCTATTAACAACCAGTGATTGATCATCAACTGAAACATCTGCATTGAAACGCCCATGGACAGTATCATATTTGGTCAAATGCATACTTGTGGTTAAATCCGACAAATCGTTAATTGCTACAATTTGTATTTCTTCTTCACGATTTTTTTCATATATCGCTTTTAAAACGAGCCGTCCTACACGGCCATAGCCATTAATTGCTATTCTTATAGTCATAATTTTTTCCTATTATTTAATAGAGAGAATTACAATATCTCTCTACTATTATTATCTCATATTCACTCTAAATTTTCAACACCAACAATTCATGATAATGAGACTAAAAAGCACCCTATTGAAAGTATGTTTTGATCAACGATTTAATTTTCATTTAATAAATATATGATTTTTAGAATAGTTGAGAAGAAATAATGACATAAGAAGAGATTGAGAGTGTGATATATAGTAAAATGCCGAAATGAAATTCGTAGATGAAGCAAAAATAGTCGTAAGAGCCGGACATGGTGGCAGTGGATCTGCCAGTTTCCGTCGTGAAAAATATGTACCAATGGGCGGACCTGATGGTGGCGACGGTGGCAAAGGTGGAGACATCATATTGGTCGGGGATGAAGGTTTAAATACCCTGATTGATTTTCGCCATAAAAAAAGTTTTGATGCACAACGAGGTGTCAGTGGTAGAGGCCGACAAATGTATGGTAAGCAAGGAGATGATTTAATCATCAAAGTACCTGTAGGCACCGAAGTCTATGATTTAGAAATGGACATTAAGGTGGGTGACATTACTGAGCACAAGCAAGAATTAATTGTCGCCCATGGTGGCAAAGGTGGCTTGGGGAACTTGCACTTCAAAAGTTCAAGAAACCGTGCACCTCAACAATTCACATCTGGAGAAGAAGGACAAATCAGACAATTGCAGTTAGAGCTTAAGGTTTTAGCTGATGTGGGCTTATTGGGTTTTCCTAACGCTGGAAAGTCAACCTATGTTGATGCTGTATCACATGCAAAACCAAAAATTGCCGACTATCCATTTACAACCTTATACCCTGCACTGGGTGTTGTTAGCATTGATTCTGAAACATCATTTGTAGTGGCAGATATTCCTGGATTAATCGAAGGAGCGGCCGAAGGTGCAGGACTTGGAATTCAATTTTTAAAACATTTACAACGCACAGGATTATTGTTACATATGGTTGAATTGCCTGCTTATGAAGGCATGGCTGATCCTGTTGAACAATTTATAGCGCTAGAGCATGAGTTAGAAAAGTTTTCCAATGAATTGCAAGGCAAAGACCGTTGGTTAGTCTTTACCAAAGCGGATATTATGACAAAAGATGAAGTCAAACTAAAAGTCAAAGAATACACCAAAGCACTGAAATGGAAAGGACCAGTTTTCACCATTTCTTCGATTGCCAGAACAGGTTTAACCGATCTAAACCAACACATAGCCAAACACTTGAGTAGAGCCGATGAAGATATTTGGGATTAAAAATTGCGACAAAATAAAAAAAACCGTTCTTTGGTGCGCACAAAATCAACGCATGTGTCATTTTCATGATTACCGCGTCGATGGCATTGATGAAGAACTACTTGAATCATTTTTAAAGCAGCATGATGTTTCTGAATTGGTCAATAAACGCAGTACCACATGGCGTCAACTTAGCGATGCCGAAAAAGCAAATGTTAACAATGCGATCATCCTAGCTAACCCAACATTATTAAAAAGACCGATTGTTGAAATAGATGGCATATTTCACATAGGCTATTTTCCTGAAAAATGGACTTAAGCCCTGTCATACAACTCAGCCGTGAATTGATTCAAAAAGAATCGATCACACCAGATGATAAAGGCTGTCAAAAGATATTGTCCACCCTGCTTATGGATGCTGGTTTTACTTGTGTACACAAAAGATTTGGAGATGTCGACAACCTGTTTGCATGGCATGGAGACAAAGAAGGCAAAAGCTTAATGTTTCTTGGCCATACTGATGTGGTGCCCACCGGTGATGATTCGTTGTGGAAACACCCTCCATTCTCTGCAGAAATTGATACTGATTATCTTTATGGCCGTGGCTCAGCCGATATGAAAGCTGCAGTTGCTGCTTTTACACTAGCGATGATTGATTACGTCAAAGAAAATCCCGATCACAACGGCAAAATATCCTTAATGGTGACCAGTGATGAAGAAGGCATTGCCCATGATGGTGTCAAAAAAATGATGCCTTATGTCTCACAAAACCACGATTTTGATTATTGTATTGTTGGTGAACCCAGTAGTTCTGAAAAATTAGGAGATGTCGTACGCATCGGTAGGCGTGGATCATTGCATGTTAATATCACCATTCATGGCAAACAAGGTCATGTGGCTTACCCACAAAATGCCCAAAACCCGATTTTTTTGTCTGCCAATTTTATCCAAGACTTATCTGAATTTTTATGGGATGATGGCAATGAGGATTTCCCTCCGACCAGCTTCCAAATTTCATCTGTTAAAACATCCAGTAACACCTCTAATATCATTCCAGAAAGTCTAAAGATTCAAGCAAATTTCAGGTATTCACCTGAATCATCTGAAAGCAGTTTAAAAACTCAATTAGAACAATTATTAAAAAAGAATAATCTCACATTTACTTTAGATTGGTCCTTATCAGGGTTACCATTTCACAGTAAAAATAAATCGTTAAAGAAAGCATTAAATGACAGTATTTTTGATTTCACTCAAATCCAGCCAACATTCAATACAGCTGGCGGCACATCTGATGGCAGATTTGTTGCGCCCAGTGGTGTAGACGTAGTTGAATTAGGTGTTATCAACAAGACCATTCATCAAATTGATGAGTGTGTTAAAATTGAAGATGTTGAAACCTTAGAAAAAATATACCAAAACTTAATTTCCAAATTGTTATAAAAATAGATTAAGAGAGTTGATCTTACGCTCTAAACTAAAAGAGGAACCCATGAAAACTATTGTCATTCTATTAACACTCCTACTGAGCCCTGACTCTATCGCCAAAAACTCTTGGATTGATAACGTTCAATCACCTGATAAAGCACAACAATTAGATTTAAGGTGGCGTGCATCTGGTGGCGAAATGGACATTCAATTTGCTTATAAAAAGTTAGAAATTATGGAACTAAATATTACACCATTCCCAGAGTTTCCAAATAAGTCTTGGGAATCTAACCATTTGGTTTTTCCAATTAACCAAGATCAAACTTTAGAATTATTTGTGCCATATGGCAGCATTAAAAAAGCCACTGCAGGCAGTTTACAATCAAATACTGATATTTCATTACAACATCATGGCAATATCATACACATATCTCAATTAAATTTTATCCCTCAAGAAAAAGATGATGGTGATTATGACATTGTGGTATTCAATATAACAGACCAGAAAGGCCAACATTTATTTACCACAAATAATGTACACATTAAATATAGTACCGATAGAAAACTACTCAAATTAGAAAACATGGACTTATTCGCCACATCTGAGTTAGCAAATATATTAAATATGCCTGAATTGTCTCAACAAGGCATTGGCACTGTCAGTACTTACAGTATTCTGGACATCCCTGATGAGGCGCTATTTAACCTTGCAGGCGGAAGCTGTTTGACTAACCCAAATTTTAATAATGGCGTTGGGGTCGATGTGAGATTAGTTACCATTGCTGACATTGATTGGAAAGGCTTAGTATCTGGAACCGACAATGTAATAATCTCTCCCTCAGCAGAACTCGAAAATGTTGGGCAGGCAGATGTTCCTTGGTATGTAAAATATACCGCGGATTCGCCTCCTTATAATAATGACCAACACCCGTTCTTAACTTGGTCTGTTTATCGAGAAATTGATAATCGGTTTGAACAAATTGGTATTTCAGGTGTAAAACATGCTTTCTTCTCAACCAACATAAATTGTAGTTGTCCTGGTGGTAATATTTTGGGCGTGGGTTGTGGCGATGTTTATAGTTCTTTCAATAATGATTCTGATAGCGCACTTGGACCCAGAGATGAAATTGAAGCAGATACAGGTGTTTGGGAGAATTGTGGCACATTTTTTGACCCAATTCCTTGTGCTGGATCCCAACAAAATTTCTCGTCAGGATCTGGTCAACACAGATTGTCTTTATCTCCTGCCGAAATAGTGCCTAATTTGTACATGCAAGCGTGGTACTTAATAAGAGATGACATAGATATTTTTAATTCAATGGGATATAGAAAATTTAGTCCCACTCTAATAAACACAACATGGATTATGAACCCAGAATCGGTTAATAATTTTCAAAATGGGGCTGCCATATTCGGCTATGTTGATCCGGATAATATTGGTCCTAATGAATACATACAAACTGTAGAAACAGGTGAAGGTCAATTCACCGTGGCAGTTAAAGTCATTGATTTAGGTGGTGGATTATACAGATACAATTATGCCATTGAAAATTTTGAATTTGATCCACGGTTTATTCAATACCAAATTCCATTTTCCTCAATTGATTTATTCACCAATACACATTTTTCAGATCCCGATCAAGATGATGGAAACAATTGGGTTTTCTCTGTTGATTCTTCAAATGTTTCAGTGACTGGTAACGCTCAAAACGAACAAGATTGGGGCATGATGTTTAGTTTTTCATTTACAACAGATTTACCACCAACACCTGGAAACATCACCATCAATGCAGCACATGCAAATGAATTAGTCCTTCCAGAAAACGCCACGTTACAAGCTTTAACACTGGTCCCAAGTCAAGATTTGATCTTTGAATCGGGTTTTGAATAAGTCAATATAATGGAGACTCAATAGGGTTGAGTCTCCATATCAATATTTCAATGGTTTTTAAGATTCAAAACCATTTTCAAAAATTAAATCAGGAAAGTTTTGTTGCCAATTTTGTAACAGTGCACGAAAGGCTTCTGCTTTCTCAATTGAGGGCAATGCTCCTGATTGATCTCGATCATTTACTCCATGGCAACCGCCACAAGCACGTATCTCTCCTGGTTGAAAAGTAATCCAAAATCTTTCGCGGACAACAGGTGTGCCTTGAGGATCTAAACTTTGCCAGGCCATGGCGCGTTTTGCAGGAACAAAATAGGCAGCAGAACCATCTGGGAAGATTTCTGTACTGCCAACTGGTGCATTGGTAAAATTGATGTTATTAGATTGAGCATTCAAATCATGTTGATACTGTGCCAATACCCTTTGACCAAGGTCAGGGTTTGCAATATTTCCATAACCTCGAATTTGGTCTCCTTGGAAAAATTGTACGTGTGATACTTCATATAAAGTACCAGTTGGGTTTGTTTGACTAATGGTTTGGTGATCAGAATCAGCCACTTTAATATTGTAAGGTTGTTGTTTATCAGCCGCATCTCGTGCTGTCAAATCTCGCATTACAACAACAGCTAAATCTCGCACTTTTAAAAAGGCTTTAAACTGATTAACATCGACACTTTCTTCAGCGAAAATTTGTAATTCTGGTGTTTGCATGGTTTCTGTTGTCATTGGTGGTTGGGGTTTGGCCACCACTTCTACCGCGTGTAGCTCCCATAGCGGGCCATTGTATGTCACCAATACATCAGGATCATAATACGAAATATTGGCATTGCCTAATGACACCAAATTACCACTGGGTTCTAGGAATCCAGAACCATTCATGGCATAGGTTTTCAACCTAAAGTCATATCTAGGATCTGGGTTTGCACGTGTGCCTTCGTTGTTATTGCCCCTGGTCTCATTGGTGTGGGATGCAACAATTGTGCCATTTTTTAATATGATTGGATTGCGCGAAAATCCAATGTGTTCAACCGGCGGAGTCCCCACTTCACCGGTTACATCACTGGTCAGTTTATGGGTTAGGTATTGGGTAGTGACCAAATCAGGACTGAATCCAACAGGCAAATTGAAACCAATAATTTGGCCTCCAGAGTGGGTTTGAAATTCTGGAGCATCAATGCCGATAAAGTGTCCAGCCACATTTGGGTCTTCATGTAAGTGGAAAAAATTAAAAACCTCAGTGGCACTATCTCCAGCAAACTCTACTATATTTGGATCATCATTAATACTGCGATTAAAATAATCATGAAACTCATGTCTGCCCACATGATTGATGGTCTCCTCCTCGGTTCCGTCTTGATTCAGTTGCCAAGGAAAAAAATGATTCATTCTGAGTCCTTCTAAGTTTCCTTCTGCGTGCCTTGATTCTGGAAATACTTCTGTATGATCATTCAAGGCTTGTGCACCTACATTTTCATTAGAATAATTAAAAGGTTGATATGTTTGTGGGTCATCTGCTTGCTGATCTCGTTGCAAATGGTCCCAACGGGTAAATATCACCCTACCAGCGCTGTCAATAAACGGTGAAAATGAACCCGATGGAGAATGTTGCAGTAAATTAACTGAGCCAGTTGTGACATTGAGTTTCCATAAACCCGTATTGGTATCATCTGATTCATATTCGTCTAATTGTGGATAATTGAATGCATTTTTAGTTCGTGGCATATCCGTGGTAAATATAATATTGCCATCTGACCCATAAATAGGAGAAATATTGTTGTAGTTGTTAGGTTGGTTTACAACTTTTGTTATATTTATGGTTTGTCCAAGTCCAAATCCAGTTATTTCATAAATTTGCCAAAAATATTGATTTTGTTCAAATTCATCTGGTGCTCCAATCACCATACTAAACAAGGCTTTGTTTGCACTCCAATGAATGGATGGATCTCGAACCGCAATGGCATTTGCGCCCTGTAATCCAGTATTCCCAAATCCAGCTTCTCGGGTCAGGTTTCTTAATGTTCCATTGGTATATCGAATATATAAATCACCGCCACGTCCCACCTTATCAATCCGTCCTGAATGATTTCCAAAAGTAGACCCAATCGTGGTAAAATCATTAGCAATAGGAAACTGTGTGACAAAGATAACTGGGTTAGTTAACTGAGTTCCAGCAATGGAAATATTAAAAACAGATATTAATAGTAAAGATATTATGATTTTATTTAACAAAGTGTTTCCCCTAATATGTTTAATGCCTTAACTTTACGCGTCTATCATAAGAAAAACATGAAGATTATGTAATGATTGCGTAATTATTACTTATTTTATGATTTTATTCTGTGATGCATCTGACGTTTTATGAAAAATTAAATCTCAATACTAAATATACTCTAGTAATAAACAAAGTGATATTGTTTGAATATACTTTAACTAATAGAATTGTGTGTTAATTTGTTTGGGGTTTTTAAGCACATTTAGAAAAACATACTTTGTTGTGTTTTATATTCAATACAAACTCCATAACATTTAGAATAAACGCTATGGAGATTAGTATCAGACCTAAAAAGGATTTATTTAAGTAATGAAGCAGCTTTGTCCCAATCTACTAAATTCCAGAAATTTTTCAAATAACCACCACGGTCATTACGGGTATCAACATAATAAGCGTGTTCCCATACATCACAGGTCAACAGCGCATGGTATCCTTCAGTCATGGGTGTACCCGCATTAAATGTGTTGACCAAATCTAAGTCACCATTGTCATCTTGTACTAACCAAACCCATCCAGATCCAAAGGTAGCCAATCCAAGTGCAGTGAATTTTGCAACAAACTCATCGAAAGAACCAAATTTTGCATTGATCTTATCAGCCAAGGTTCCAGTGGCTTCTCCGCCACCATTTGGTGATAAACCATTAAAGTAGAAAGTATGATTCCAGATTTGTGCAGCGTTATTAAAAACCCCACCATCAGATGACATAATAATTTCTTCTAATGTTTTCCCTTCGAAATCTGTGTCTTTTACCATTTTATTTAAATTTTTGACATAAGCATTGTGGTGTTTTCCATGATGGAAACTCAATGTTTCTGCCGAAATATGTGGTTCTAATGCATCTTGTGCATACGGTAGAGCTGGTAGTTCAAAGCCCATATTTAATACTCCTTAATTGTAGTTGTTAAAAATAATGCGAGATTATACCAATTATATGGCACGATTTATGTGAATTTAACGTATTAATTATTTGAAAACTAAATTTTCAATACCTGTCTCTTATACACATCTGACGCTGCCGACGATCTACTCTGTGT
>CAJXVJ010000085.1 GCA_913061105.1 uncultured Alcanivoracaceae bacterium
ATCGTCGGCAGCGTCAGATGTGTATAAGAGACAGGCACAAGACCGGCACCATTGCTGATTTTGACCTCGCTGATTTCAGAAAATTAGTTATTGTTAATTTTAATATTTGAATACAACGTATCAAAAAGCCACCTTAATAATCAAAGTGGCTTTTAAAACTATCAAATGGTCTTCTATATTAAAGTGGTTGTGGGCAGGTTTCTACATCAAAACTACCTCTAAATATAGTATCTTGAACTTCAATACTGAATAGTTGAGTGACACTGTCATCTCCACTATTCGCGGTTCCACCATCATCTTGTAACGTTAAACTTATAGTGGCAAGGCCTTGGTTTCCGCTGTAAGTTGCAGACAAACTGCCATCATTTAACACATCAACTGATGAAAGTATTCCATTTGGATCAGAATCAATGCTCACCATAAAGTCATTCACATTTTGAGTTAAATCTTCATTATCTGGGCCCATATCAAATTGACAGGCCACAATTTCTTCTAACGGACTGCCTGTATCTGATAATTTCACATAGACCATTGCATCTCTAGCAAAGTTTGGTTCATCGTTTACACAGGCGACATCCATAATCACGGAAGCACTATCACCACCAGTAATGGTGTAATTAAATAAATCGGGACCACAATAATCGTTATTTGGAGTGTAACTAACATCCGCCCCAGCATTAGCGATTAAAACCGAACCATTGCTGCCATTGCTCACGAGAGTAACCACAAATGGATCCATTTCAACATCGGAGTCATTATCTAGTACATCAATAGTATTAGCACCACTGTCTTCACCAATGGCTGCAGGAATATCGATATTAGCCATGGCTGGATCATCAATACAAGTCACATCAATAGTTACGGTTGCGCTATCTCCACCAGTAATGGTGTAAGTAAAACTATCAGGTCCACAATAATTAGAATCTATTGAATATTCTACTCCACTTGCAGTAAATGAAGCTGAACCAACTGTTGCAAAACCTACAGCTATTACTTCTTTTGGCCCATCATCAACATCGGTGTCATTATTTAGAACATCAATAAAAATATTGCTAGAATCTTCATCAACAGTTTCACCATCATCAACAGCCGTCGGTGCATCATCCACACAAGTTACATCAATAGTTACGGAAGCACTATCACCACCAGTAATGGTGTAAGTAAAACTATCAGGTCCACAATAATCATCATTAGGAGTATAACTCACATTTGCACCAGCATTAGTAATCGCAACTAAACCATTTGTACCATCCGTTTTGGCAATGACCACGAATGGATCTAATTCCGTATCTGTATCATTGAATAGAACATCAATTGTGTTGGCACCTGAATCTTCATCAATAGCTGCAGGTGAATCATCATTGGCTACTGCTGGATCATTTGATACTGCTAATGTAAAATCTAAACACCATTCATTAATTTGCCCAGTATCAGCTCCTTCATTATCAGATATTGTCAAATTCCAGTTACCTGTAGAATTGATACCATTAAAATTTGACAATGCCTGCTCTGGTAATGAATCCGGTCCAATTGCTGGAGGTGTTCCATTACATTGATCTTCTACAATATTAATACTAGAGTCATCAAAAACTGTATTGACATTATCAGACGCACAACCAAATGTTGAAGCAGGCACACCCGGTTGATCCATTAATAAGACAGTCGTACCTGAATTTTCATGCTCTAGGCTAAAGATTAAATCTCCAGTATATGTGTGGGTTATATCCGCTGTAACTAATAGATTTGTGATGTTACCAGAACTACCAAAATTGATAGTAGTAGTCACACCAGCTGCTGAATTATCTGGTATGGATGTAGGTGTATTAAAACAAACTAATGTCGGAGTATCAAAGCTAAAAGTAGTAGAGACAACTCCAGATCCACAGCCATTATTGGCAGTTACACGCCAATAGTGAGTGGTATTAGCGGCTAAAGCCACGGGTAAATCTAAGCTAGTTCCAGACTGTGTTGTCGAATAAACAATATTAGCAAATCCCGCATCAGTTGCAATTTCAAGTGTGTAATCTGCAGTATCCGCTACTGCACTCCAGCTAAATGTTGGTGATGATGAAGCAGTAGAAGAATCCGCAGGACTTAATAGAGTTGTTTGAGCAGGAATACCATTGGTAACAAAAACTGAAACATCAACAGACTTATTGGCCGAAGTGGATGTGCCTGTAATTTGAAAATTATTCACACCTGTAGCTGCGCTATTATCGATAGAAATATCGATTGTACTTGAACCAGGTGGGGTTAATGAACCTGGTGTAAACCCACCTGAGGAGGTAAATCCCGTAGGTAAAGCTGGATCTAAAGCAAAACTTACCGATTCAGAAAAACCATTTAGTGGCGCTAAATCTAATGTTATTGTATTCAAGTCAGCACTAGGATTGACACAAACTGACTGCGTTAAATTAGACCCATTCATTGTGAAGCCAGAAGCGCCACATTCAGGAAATGAAAAATTTGCTATGTATGTTCCCCATTGTGAAGCAGGTGAATATTGACCTGTAAACCAAAATGTACACCCATCAGCAGGATCAATAGACAGCGCCGCATAATCACCCCAACGGTTACTGCCATTTGGGGAAGTTCCTGCCACTATTGTTTGTTCGGTTCCCATTGTTCCAGCAGGATCTGTACTTAATCGGCCAGTATAAGCCAATGATGGGAATGTTGAGGATGAAGATCTATTATAAGCAATAGCAATATTACCACTTTCATCCATAGCGGCACTTCCCATCCAGCGACTTTCAGCATCAGGTGCAAAAGTGCCTTCATCATGCAAAGTCCAACCAGGTCCAGTATTTCTTAATTCAATCCAGCGAATACCGCCACGATCATTACCATTAACATCAGTGACGAGATTTCCTACTAAGGTTTCATGGGTACCAAAATTTCGATAAGCCACACGCCACATCATCACTTCTCTTAAAGGATCTAAAGTTGTTCCCGATCCAGACTGAGGAAAACAATTAAATGAACTTAAGCCACATAAATCCGAATCAAAGTCAGTCACTTCAATCATGGTAGGGCCTGTTAGACTTGAATTTCCTGGAGTCGCCCAATCCACATCAAATTCAAAAATTTCGATACAATCACCTGTTCCGGCATTGGGACAAGCACCTGCGCCATGAGACTCAGTATCTCTGTGACGCAAAAACAACCCTGGAGCATCACTAGCTGGGGGTGTTGATCCATCCAAATCAGCTGGTGTTACCATTTGAAAGCCAAATCCTGATAAATTTGGAGCATTAAAACTTTGCAATGTTGCAGCATTTCCTTGCAACATATTGGCTCTGTCAAAGGCATAAAGTGTTGGTGAACTTTCATTAGAACCCATGTAATATGCATTTGGCCACACTCCATATTTAGGATAGTCTGGAAAACTGTTAACTGCAGTAAAGGCATAAGAGTGATAGAGTCCTGTTGGATCACCTGTTTGGCTAATATAAACACAGAGTTGATTACCTGAACTAGAAAATTCGGATATCATCCAACGGCCTGCTATTTCATCAAATAAAACAATAGGGTCACCTAATCCGTTGGCACAATTACCAGCTCCCAGTGACTCCATTGAAAAAGGTCCTGTGGCTATACTGCCGTCAATCTTATTGTAAATAACAACAGATGAACCACTGCTATTGATGGCCTGAATATAATAATCAATGCCAACATCACCAACCGTATCAGGAGGATTAGCACCAGAAAAACCCTGCCCATTCATGGATATGTTACCAGGATCTGGACTACGAAAAGAAGGGCTATTAGCTTGTTTCTCAACCAAAGGATCTGGTTGTTGCAAATGTCCATTGTTTGATTTTTGTGATAATCTTTCTGCTTTTTCTTGATTCCAATGAATTCTTGGTATTTCTTTAATGGGATCTCCAGGCTTCCATTTTCTAATAGTAGGGGCATCTCTAGCTGGAATCTTTGTTAAAGTCGGTATGGCTTCGCTGACAACAACCGAACCAAATTTAATCGGCACACCCTTATCGGTGTAAATAATATCGCCTTTTTCAGTTTCAGCAGAAACCAGTGATATGCATGTCATTAAAACCACAAATGAAACGATTTGTTTTATATTTTGAATTTTCATTTCTCTCACCCTTACTCTTTTTTCTATTAAAATTATTTAACTAACTCATGTGGGCTTAAATACACTGCACCACTTTTACTTTTTATACGATAAGGCTTTCCCTTCTTACCAAATGATTTATTAAAATTACTCGCAATATCAGTCCATTCTTTAATAGAATCCAACTGACTTTTAACTGTTCCTTTTGTTTTAACATCCAACTTGACATTCGACTTAACAGGAATAATGGCATAAATAGTTCCTGACATGGATTTCAGATGAATGCCTTTATCCCATTGGACTCCGACAGGAAAAACTTTAATGGCCCCGCTCTTTGATTCCACCTGAATATCATAGTAGGAAGAAGCATTAATGGTTCCCGATACTGACTGAGCCTTTATTGGATTTTTTACCCGTTTGAAATCAATTTTACCGATGGTAGTTTGAACACTTATTTGATATTCCACAGGTATAAATAACACCAAATCAACGCGTCCTATTGGAAATTGAGATTTTGATTTTTTGTGCTTCTTTAAATCAGAATTAACGTACTTAATCTCAAACATAAGCGCATTATTTTTAGTTTGTACATCTAACTCATGTATGGCTGGATCATCACCAATTTCTTGAACCACAGCAGATACACCCACCATCGATTGTGTTGTGTTTTTTATAACAACATCGCCATAATGATTAATAATTTTAATGCTGCCTTGTTTAAAACTCAGCTCAAAATCTTTTTGGTACCGGTTGATGGCATAGGAGGGGGTTTTTTCTGACAATGGGTCATATTTTTCCAAATTTGAATTAGATGTGACAATTTGTGAATTGCACAATAAAATAAAAAAGACGATAAAATTTCTAACCACGTTACTTCTCAATTTAAAAATGACTCAATTGCACCTATTTTGCTATATAATAGTAAAAATTAATACATATAGATTGAATATTTTTCCTTGAATCAGAGAATCCCATGTTATTAAGGGTTTATACAACATTAAACCTCCCATTATCGCAATTATTGAAGCTTTTTCTAATCTTTCACTATGAGATTCTAACTCAGTGAATAATCGGCAGTGTTATTTATAACCGACTGATTGTTACAAAAAAAATACACACGCCATCAATATGTTGAAAAACGTCTTTATTCCGGTGAAATTGACATGGGTGCTTTCGAATATTACGGTTTAGTCAGCTGTGATATTATTTTTACTGATGGTTTTGACTAATTCAACAACTTAACTACGATAAGCTCCAGATTTAACATGAGTCGTCGTATGTGAACGCGTGCTGTTACGCCTGCTTTTTCTGCGTCTTAATTTTGAATATGTGGTCATCTTATTTGTTTTTCTGGCTTTAATATCCATATCAACCACTGATCCACTGACCTGTTTTATTAAGGTTGAATAATTGATTATACCCATGACAGTGACATATATAAAAAGGGTAAATAATTGTGGGAGCATCATTTCATTGTCTTCAACGAATAAAAAGAAAATACCATAAAGACTAATACAAGTTAACAAAGCCAAAACCAGCACTATCACAACTTTTGGGAAATATTTGGCCATGATCCCGAATATAAATAAGACAAAAGAAGTCGCAAGAAAAACAAGCCATAACAGCATGCTTTTTTCTGTTACTATATCTACAGCAAGACCCATAAAAACAAAAAATGTTGTTAACCCTACCAACAACATGTGTATGGTTTCTACCTCAAGGTTTCCTTTAAAAGTATGATCACTTGGCATAAATTACTCCAAAAATTCATTGCTTATAATTATACCATTGGCAAGTGTCTATTTGAATAGGCGAAAGGTCACTATCGGCTGCCATTTGTTGGCAACAAGTAATGTGTTACAATTAAATTCACTCAATCCAATAACCAAAAGAATATTATGCGATCTAAATTTAAAAAAACCATGTTAATTGTTTGGATAGTTATAATATCTATGTGGTTTTATGGACTATTTCTCGTCTTAAACAATGGTTTACAATCACTCAGTAACCGGACAATTACTATAATCATTATTACCATTCCACCAATTATGTTTGGTATTATTCAGTTTTTTAAATTAATACGGGATAAAAATCTAGGTTAGTCTAAGTTTATTCTGTTCTGCACAATCATACAAAATAAATCAATTAAGTCGATTCGAGAATGTGAAATAATGTAAATATTTAAAATATCATTATACACAAGAAATATTAAAACCACAGAGGACACAGAGCTCACAGAGGTTAATATTTTAAACTTATAATGAAATCAATTTATTGGGGCACATCAATATCAAGACCATTAACTATATCAGTTAAATCATCTCTTTCTACCTCTGTGAGCTCTGTGTCCTCTGTGGTTTTATAGTTTTCTAGTAACTAGATACAAATTGTTACTGTTTAAACTCCGTAAAGAGACTTATATTCTTTAACCATACTTAGCTTGTCTTCATCATCAGCTAGAAAAACAATCAAGTCATTCAAACCAGCAATCGAGACGGTTTGTAAACCATATTGTTGCTGTAATTCACCAATGGCTGATAATTCACCTTGGCCTTTTTCTTGGCGATCAAGCGCTACAGATATTCCTGCAACAACAGCTCCATTATCTTGAATAATGTCTATAGACTCTCTGACTGAAGTACCAGCAGAAACCACATCATCAACAATTAACACTTTGCCTTTTAATGGTGCGCCAATGAGTACACCCCCTTCTCCGTGGTCTTTGACCTCTTTGCGGTTAAAAGCCACAGGTATATTGCGGTTATACAATTTGTAATAGGCGGTTGAAATTGCTGTAGCAATCGGAATGCCTTTGTATGCTGGGCCATAAAGCATATCGAATTCGATACCATCTTGCTCTAATGACTGAGCAAAATATTCACCCAATAACGATAAAGACTCACCATCATCGAATAAACCGGCATTAAAAAAGTAAGGAGAGATTCGCCCTGATTTAAGGGTAAATTCACCAAATTTCAAGACTTGTTTCTTTAGTGCTAATTGTATAAAATTTTTTGCTATAGTCATAAATAAAATATCACATAATAAGGTTAAAGATTGTGTTTCTTAAAAACTCAATCAGTGGAGAAATAATAGGGAATAATATGCCCGTAGCAAGTAATGCAACTATTACAAACATTCCCCAGGGTTCAGTTTTAGCAAAATTATCTCCTATTTCTCTAGGTAATAGCCCATGTAAAACTCGACCACCATCTAAAGGTAACATAGGTAACAAGTTAAAAATCATCAAAACAATATTAATTGTCAAACCTCTAATCATTACACCTTCCATAAACGTATAAGATATTGACGGTGGTGCCATAAATTGAATCGAGATTTTAAATATTAACACCCAAGCAATTGCCATAATCAAGTTTGCTCCAGGACCTGCTAATGCCACCCAAATCATGTCTCTGCGTGGGTTTCTGAGCTTATGAAACATGACAGGGACTGGTTTAGCCCAACCAAATAGGAAACTGGCACCTGAAACCATCAATAAACCCGGAACAACAATGGTTCCAATGGGGTCAACATGTCCCACTGGGTTTAAACTCAATCGACCTAAATCTTTAGCAGTTGAATCACCTAATTTATAAGCGACCCAACCATGGGCCACTTCATGTAATATGATGGCTAAAGACAGTGGTACTATCCACATGAGAATATTTATTAGTAATTGCTGATCCATAAATTATCTTTTTAAAAAACAACAAGATTTTATCATATTTTAAAAATAGATACGTATAATAACCCCCTTTAATCAATACAAACGACTTATGAAAATTACCAGTGTCAATACCAATGGAATCAGAGCTGCAGCCAAAAAAGGTTTTTTTGAATGGATAAAAAAAGAAAACCAAGATGTTGTTTGTATTCAAGAAACCAAAGCACAAGAGCACCAATTGACTCCAGATATTTTTAAACCTGAAGGTTACCATTGTTATTACCATGATGCGGTTAAAAAAGGCTACTCAGGAACTGCTGTTTATTCAAAAATTGAACCCTTATCTGTCAAGATGGGTATTGGTTGGGATGAATTTGACAATGAAGGCCGTTGGCTGGAAGTAGATTTGGGTGAATTAATTGTGGTTTCATTGTATCTGCCATCTGGATCTGCAAAAGACATTCGACAAGAATTTAAATACCAGTCAATGGATAGGTTGGAACAAGAGTTTGATCGTTTAAAAGCCACTGGTAAAAAGTTTGTTATTTGTGGGGACTGGAACATTGTCCACAAAGAAATTGACATTAAAAACTGGAAAGCCAATCAGAAAAATTCGGGTTGTTTACCCAGGGAACGTGAATGGTTAACCAAGTTATTTGATGAAGAAGATTTGGTTGATGCTTATAGAGAAGTAGAAAAAGAACCACACAATTACACTTGGTGGTCAAATCGAGGCAATGCACGTGCCAATAATGTCGGCTGGCGCATTGATTATCACATCACTTCAAAAGACATGGCTGCTAAAGCATTATCTGCTGATGTTTATAAGGATGAATGGTATTCGGACCACGCGCCTCTTACGCTTGTTTATGATTTTTCCAAATAAGCAGGTTGATCAAACAAAACCCAATCAAATACAGGTTTGTATAAATCAATGCCAAGATTATCCATAACAAGTTAGAGGCCAAAAATATTTTGTTTAACAATGGTTTAAATGATGTATTAAAAATTAACATTATGGCGAATGGCGAAAAGATCAGTAAATTGATATTCCAATAAGCAACACCATGCTGGGTAAAAAACCACAACATAAATAGCCCTATTCCCATCAGGTTTTGAACTAGCAACCAAAATATTCTGGTTGCTTTAAATGATTTTTCGAATAACAAACCAACTAACAAAAATCCAATAACTAATATTACTGCATAATGGGTTTTGATAAAGCTTTGTTGTTTGGTTTCTAGTTCAGAAGGTGATGGTTGGTAATAAATTTCATAATCACTGTTCCATTTGCTTTCTGTTTTTAATTGTTTTAAATCCTCTGCTAAGTCTTCAGGAAATACTGATAACTGCCATTTGTTCTTAATTGCATACGCAGGAACACCATAAGCATAGGCTATGCCAAGATTGACCCAAGCTTGGTTGGACACAGGAAAGGTTTTATCGTTCCAACTGCTATCTGTCTCAATTGGTTTAAGCTGTGATGACACTTCCCCATTGGTGACTTCATCAAGAATGTCTCTGATCTTTGAAGTACAGTTATTTAAAAAATAATCATAGTGGTAATACCTGTTTTCAGGTTTTGATAAAAACACCAGTTTTTCTACCAATTGTTTTTTTTGAATAGATGTTAACAACAACCGTTGAATAGTGGTTTTTCTGCCTTCTTTTTTGTAGCCTTCGAGTTCATATTTTGAATCCACAACGCCCAAAAAGTATTGCATATTGCCTTGTGCGAAATTTATAAAGAAATCTTCATCTTCAAAATTAAAATATCCAAACCCAAACATCTTGTCATAGGTTGGAGATTTTATTCGTATGGCCGAATGGCCAAAAGCTGACCAATAATATTCGCCAGGGCTGATGGTAACCAATTGGATTTCAACATTGTCATATGCAACATTGGCCTGTGCATTTAAAGAAAGTAAACACAGGCATATTAATGACAATATTAATTTATTCAAAGGATATTGAGGTGTAACAATTGTAATCTGCGGTTATCACTTTTTAAGACCTTAAAACAAAAATGATTAAAGATTATTTCCTCAGAAATTTCTGGCAAACGCCCTTCAGAGTTAACAATCATCCCACCAATGGTATCGAATTCATCGTGCTTAAATTTACTATTGAAATGTTCATTAAATTCATCAATGGGTAACAATGCGTTAATCTTGAAGTTGTTTTCATCAATTTTTTGAATCAATGGATCTTCTTCTTCATCCGTCTCATCGTCAATTTCACCCACAATTTCTTCAAGTAAATCTTCGATTGTAACCAATCCAGCGACTCCACCATATTCATCTATGATTAGTGCCATGTGGTTTCTTGAAGTGCGAAATTCATTAAGGAGTATATTGACTCGTTTTGATTCAGGTACAACCACTGCTTCACGTAAGAACATTGAGATATCAAACTCACTTTTAGGTCCTGAAAAATGCTTGACCAAATCTTTGGCCAGTAAGACACCCTCAATTTCATCTTTTCCTTCACCCACAACTGGAAAGCGAGAATGCCCTGAGGTAACAATAATCTTTAAAATTTCTTCAATATCAGCATCTTTAGGAATGACTTGCATTTGTGCACGCGGAATCATTACTTGACGGACTTGCATATGAGAAACCTTGAGTGCACCTTTGATCATGTGCAAAGCATCATTGTCAATGATTTTATTATGGTGTGCCTCCTTTAAAATCTCATATAAGTCTTGACGATTTTGGGGATCACCTGAAAAGGCGTGAGATAGTCGCTCTAACCAAGATTTTTTTTCTGGGTTAGAACTGATGGTACTTTGGTCTTCGTTCATTGAAAGAATTAACTTCCTCTATTAATTATGTCAATTGTATCAAAAGTGCTTAATTTGTCGCCATAAATAAAGTGAAATATAACAATATTTGCCATTTATTACTTATAAACCCGATGCAATACATGTTTTTGACATTCTGGACAATTCATTCGCCGAGGTTTGATTCACAACTTCTGCCTTGATTGGAGGGTGGATTGTCATGGTTATTTTATGAGGAAATATGACCAATGAATGAGCAGCCATGACTTTATTGGCTCCTTTTATTGATATAGGAAGAATGGGTAATTCTAGAGATTTTGCCATTCTAAAAGCACCCTTTTTAAAGTTTATTAATTGACCATCTGCACTTCGGGTTCCTTCAGGAAAGAAAAAGGCAGAAACACCATCGGTAATTTTATCTTTGGCTTGGATTAACGACTGTTTGGCTTTTTCAGAATTTGATCGGTCTACAAACACATGTCCTAAGGCTTTGCAAGATGCGCCAACAAAGGGCATTTTGAGCAATTCTTGTTTCATTACCCATTTAAATTCTACAGGCAAATAACCATATACAGCTAACATGTCATAGATACTTTGGTGATTACAGACGATTATATAGGATTGGCCTTTAATAATATTTTCTTTACCGATAACTTCAACTCGGCTAAAGGTAATGAAAATAATCAATTTGCCCCACCAGGGAGCAATCCATTTACTCGCCCATCTTGAGTTAATTAAATAGGAAAAAATAATGGTTAATAATGCAACTAAAGCAGTAATAAACCAAGATATTGGCATAATAATAACCCAAGTGTATACCTGAAATAGTTTACGAAATATGTTGCTCACTCTGCTTCAAAAAAATTAAAACAATATTATAGTTCAGTATCTAAGTAATTACTTAGACTTTTTTTAACAGTTTGATAGAATATTTATCAATCAATTATATTCTATATAGATTTATGAAATTAGATTCATTTAAAAGTACCCCATCTTCACCCAGAGCCAATCAAGCGCAGATTAAAGACCTTTATGATTCGCACCCGAAAAAAATAAAAAGTCTACAAAATGATTTGGCAAAATTACAAAGTAAAATACAAGCAGAAAACAAACATGCTGTATTAATTATGTTTCAAGCCATGGATGCTGCTGGTAAAGACAGCACTATAAGAAACGTATTTGCAAAATGTGATATCGGTGGTGTTAATAGTGTTTCCTTTAAGCAGCCATCAAAAGAAGAAAGTGCACATGACTTTCTATGGAGGTGCAGTAAACAGTTGCCCAAAAAAGGAGAAATCACTTTATTTAACCGCAGTTATTATGAAGAAGTTTTAGTTGTCAAGGTGCATCCGGAATGGTTGTCCTCACAAGGAATTGATGCGCCTGTGGATGATGAATTTTGGCAAAATCGTTATACCAGCATTAATGATTTTGAAAAGCACCTAAAAAATTCGGGCACTAAGGTGATTAAGTTCATGTTAGATGTTTCACAAAAAGAACAACATAACCGATTGATAAGAAGATATGAAACTCCATCAAAACAATGGAAATTTAGTGTTGGTGATATAAAAGAAAGCAAATTATGGCCTGATTATCAAAATGCTTTCGATGATTTATTAGCAAATACTTCCAATAAAGACAATCCGTGGTATGTTATCCCAGCAGATAATAAAGACCTGATGCGTTTATTGGTACTTGAGATATTAATTAAAGAGCTACAACAATTAGAGCCACAGTATCCATCAATGGAACCATTATCAGAAAAAGACATGGGATTGGTCGATGACCTTTTAAAAGGTAAGATTTAAAAATAACTAACAGAATACTAAAATTATGAGTTCAATACATATATTACACAGCCACAGCTATGATAAGGAAACTGCTTGGGAAAAAGCCGAAGAAATGTTAGAAGAAATTGCCAGTGACTATGGATTAACCATTGAACATGATGGGGAAAGTGAAATTTCTTTTTCTGGTTCTGGTATTTCAGGTGATGTGACCATCAATCACAATGAGATACACTTTTCTGCAACTTTGGGTTTTCTGATGACGGCCATGAAACCAGTGATAACATCTGCCATACAAAGAAAGCTTGATGATAAATTTGATTGATAAGTTCGGAAAAGTTTAAGGGTGGTATCGACCACCCTTAAATAGTTTTACATAATTGATAGAAAAGTTATTATGAGTGTTTTTTGATTGATTCAATCAACTCTGAAACTGTTCTTTTAAAAATAGACACAGATTCTATGCGAGAATATTTAAGAACCATTTCCTTATCCACTAAGAATACGCCCCTTTTTGTACCAAACCACCCATGACAATCATAATCTTTTGAAACTTGTGCTTCTGTATCTGATAACAAAGTGAATGGCAAATTATGTTTCTTTTTAAATGCTTGATGTGAGTTTGTGTCATTGCCACTAATCCCAATCACTTCGACACCCAAATCTTCAAACTGTTTTGCACCATCTCTAAGTTCTTTAAATTGACTAGTACAAACCGGTGTACCATCACCAGGATAAAATACCAATAATGCTTTATTTTTTATTTTACTCGATAATTTAAACGGTTTTCCATTATCTGCAACTAAAGAAAAATCTGGTACAGTTTCATCAACTTTTAATGACATATATTATTACTCAAATAATTTAAGAGTTGTGTATCTGTCTCTTATACACATCTCCGAGCCCACGAGACAGGCAGAAATCTCG
>CAJXVJ010000086.1 GCA_913061105.1 uncultured Alcanivoracaceae bacterium
CTGCCTGTCTCGTGGGCTCGGAGATGTGTATAAGAGACAGTCTATGTACAAAACCATAAAAGTCGACACCAATAAACTGGGTGTCACAACAGTTACAATGACACGACCTGAAGTTCACAATGCTTTTAATGCAGAAATGATCAGTGACTTAACTTCAGCCTTTGAAGCCCTAGATAAAAATAAAGACACGTTAATCATTATCTTGCAATCAGAAGGCGAATCATTTTCAGCCGGTGCTGATATCAACTGGATGAAATCAATGGTTATGGCCACTCAAGCTGAAAATCAAGAAGACTCCTTGAAATTGGCAGCATTAATGCGCGCCATAAACTTTTGTAGTAAATCTGTTATCGCAAGAGTGCAAGGTTTGGCCCTTGGCGGTGGCGTGGGCTTGATTGCATGTTGTGACATTGTAATAGCCAATGAAGAAGCTAAATTTGGTTTAACTGAAGCCAAACTGGGCTTGGTACCAGCTGTTATCTCACCCTATGTTGTCGATGCCATTTCTGCACGCCACTCACGCAGGTATTTTCAATCAGCAGAAATTTTTACGGCTAAAAAAGGTTATGAAATGGGTTTAATTTCAGAAACTTGTCCTTTAGATCAAATCGATGAATTGGTCGCAAAACAAGTGAAATTTCTGTTATCAACCGGTCCCAGTGCAAAATTAATCAGTAAAAAATTGGTACAATCAGTGGTTGCAAGAACCATTCCTCAACAAAAGAAACTGGATCAATACACCACCCAAGTGATTGCATCTGTTCGCGTGTCCCCTGAAGGACAACTAGGACTAAAAGCATTTTTGGATAAAAAGAAACCTAAATGGTAATTCCAGATACCACCATTAGATAAATAATTGATGGTAGGATTATTGAACTTTTGCTACTGACGCCAATCTTACCCATTGTGTAAAATACAAACATCATATAAAATATATCGCAAATTTATGAAGAGAACATCTATGAAAAAACATACCATATTTTTACTTGCCATCGGGTTAATGGCATCAGTATTATCTTTTGCAGCTCCTGTCACCATAAAAATGGAAACCAACCGAGGTGACATCATTCTAGAATTAGATCCAGCAAAAGCGCCTATATCGGTTGAGAATTTTCTTAAATATACAAAATCTGGATACTATGATGGAACTGTTTTTCACCGTGTAATCAGCAACTTTATGATTCAAGGTGGCGGGTTTGACGAAGATTTGGTCAGAAAAACCACCAATGAACCGATTCAAAATGAAGCATCTAATGGTTTAAAAAACATGCGTGGAACTATTGCTATGGCTAGATTACCTGATCCACATTCAGCCACTGCACAATTCTTCATCAATGTTAAAGACAATCCAGCGTTGGATTACACAGGTGATCAAAACGGACGTACTTGGGGTTATGCAGTTTTTGGAAAAGTTGTTGAAGGCATAGAAGTGGTTGATGAAATAAGGTTCACACAAACAGGACCCAATCCTCCTTTTAGAAGCGATGTTCCTATTAAAACAATGATGATCAAAAAAGTATCTGTTGTTAGTGATACACCAGAAAAAGCTGAGGCCCCAGCAGCGGCCCCCGTAAAATCAGCAGTAGATTCTAAATAACATTGTCACATTTATTTATTGCAGACTTACATCTGAACGATCAGCAACCTGAAATATACAATAGGTTCAAAGAATTTTTAGATAACAAAGCCCGAAATGCTCGGGCTTTGTACATTTTGGGAGATTTATTTGAATACTATTTAGGTGATGATGCCATATCCGGTGTCGCCAAAAAAGTGTGCGATGACATCAAACATTTAGTGAGCGCACACAAGATCAAGTGTTATTTTATGCACGGCAACAGAGATTTTTTGGTTTCATCTGGATTTGCCAAACAGGCCTCGATCGATATTCTTGATGACCCTTGCCTCATTCAACTAGATAATAAAAAGATTATTTTAACCCATGCTGATGCTTTGTGTACAGATGACACAGAATACCAAAAAGTGCGCATACAATTACGCGACCCCAAATGGCAACAATGGTTTTTAAGCCAATCCATTCAAGAACGCATCGCCTTTGCTGAGCAAGCCAGAATAAAAAGCCAACAACACACCCAATCATCTGGTGATGAAATTATGGATGTAAACCAAGGGGCTGTAGACGACTTATTTATGAAGTTTCAAACACCATATATGATTCACGGCCACACCCATCGCCCCAGTTTTCATACCCATATGATTAACAATTTTTCACACAACCGAATGGTTGTCGGTGATTGGCACTTCCAAACTAGCTATATAGAATACAAAAACAACAACTTTCAGCTGGTCACTTGCTGAAACTAAAGTAACTGTGTGATAAAATCACCCTCATATTTAAATCATATCTTATTTTAAGAGGAAAATCATGAATGCATTAGACAAATTACACGCAATACGTGCAGCAAAAGGTACTGTGTTAACAACAGGTTTGAATGAAAAAACCATCTCACAATTTCTTACTAGCGATCCATCATTAACTATTGCAATAGACAATGCTTTTGAAAATTTCAATGCCATCAAAGCTGAATATCCAAATTTAATAAACATGGATGAGTCAGATCAAATGCAAGAAGTACAACAGGACTATATAAATTTTTATTCAGAAGATGCTGTAAACCCTTATGTTTCATTGGCTGGAAAAGGCGCTTGGATAGTAACATTAAAAGGGGCAATCATTCATGACAACGGTGGATATGGAATGTTAGGTGCTGGGCACGCTCCTGATTTCGTACTCGAAGCCATGAGTCGTCCACATGTCATGGCAAATATCATGACTGCTTCAGTTCCTCAATTAAGATTAAGTCAAGCAATCAAACGTGAAGTGGGTCATACACAAGGAGAATGTCCATTTGATAAGTTTTTATGTATGAACTCTGGATCAGAAGCGGTGACGGTTGCTGCCAGAATATCTGATATCAATGCAAAAAATATGACTGATACTGGTGGCAGACACGCTGGCAAACAAATCAAGATAATGGCATTAAAAGGAGCTTTTCATGGACGTACTGATAGACCTGCTCAATATTCAGACTCATCATTACCAGGCTACAGAAAAAACTGTGCTTCGTTTGCTAACAGAGACAATTTGATTACGATCGAAATCAATGATGTTGATGATTTGAAAAACGCTTTTGCACAAGTTGATGCTGACAATGTATTCGTAGAATCTTTTTTCATGGAACCTGTTATGGGAGAAGGCAATCCAGGTATGGGACTTACGCGTGAATTTTATGATACAGCACGGGCTTTAACAAAGGAACGTGGCACATTATTATTGGTAGATTCAATTCAAGCTGGATTACGTGCTCAAGGCTGTCTGTCTATTGTTGATTACGATGGATTTTCAGGAATTGATGCACCAGATATGGAAACTTATTCAAAAGCATTAAACGCTGGTCATTATCCATTATCTGTATTGGCAATGACTGCAGATACATCTAAAATATATGTCAAGGGTGTTTATGGTAATACCATGACAACCAACCCAAAGGCAATGGAAGTTGCCTGTGAAGTTTTGTCTAGAGTTGATGATTCATTCAGAACAAACATCAAAGAACGTGGAGTTGAATTTGTTGATAAATTGAATGGCCTTCAGAAAAAATTAAATGGTTTGGTTACCAATGTTCAGGGAACTGGTTTATTATTCTCGTGTGAGTTAGCACCTGAATTTAAAGCCTACGGATCAAATTCAATTGAAGAATTTATGCGTTACAATGGTGTTGGTGTTATTCATGGCGGTGAAAATTCATTGCGATTCACTCCACATTTTGCAGTGACTTCTGCTGAAGTTGATCTTATTGTTGATGCTGTTGAATACGCCATACTTAATGGACCAAAAGTAAATATACTAGACAAAGCCAGCTAATAATATGAGCGAAAAAGAAACAAAAGAAGAAGCACTAGAACGACGCGAAAAAGAGCGTCGTTCTGATACTGTGGGACCCGATTTTGTTGATCGTCGAAGAGCTGAAAGACGTGTAATTAAAAAAGACATCGATATTGAAGACCGAAGAAAAAAACAAAGAAGATCCAAAATTGTTGGAGTCGATTTTAAAGACAGAAGAAAAGACCAAAGAAGAAAAGAGTCTAAACCAGATTCAGATTCAAAGGACAATTCAGATAATAATTAACATTGTGGATATCCCACAAGTAAACCTAACAGGAAACAAACATGACAGATACCTCTGTTGATATTTCAATCAAACAAGCTTTACAAGGCGAGATTGCCTTTGATACTAACGTAACCATTAAAGGTTGGGTGAGAAATCGACGCGATTCAAAAGCCGGTTTTTCTTTTATCATCATGCATGATGGATCATGTTTTGATGGCATTCAAGTCATTGCCGATGCCAATTTAGACAATTATGCAGGAGAAATTAAACATTTAACCACAGGCTGCTCTGCCATTATCAATGGAAAGCTAGTTAAATCTGGTGGCAAAGGCCAATCGTGCGAAATTCAAGCCTATTCAGTTGAAGTCACTGGTATGGTAGAAGATCCAGAAACATATCCGGTTCAACCTAAACGACACACCATGGAGTTTTTACGCTCGGTTGCACATTTACGTCCCCGGACAAATACTTTCAGCGCCATGACTCGTGTACGTAATACATTGGCTCAAGCGGTGCACCGTTTTTTCCATGGCAATGGCTTTAATTGGATTAGTACACCTATAATTACTGCCAGTGATTGTGAAGGTGCTGGTGACATGTTTCGCGTGACTCAATTGGATTTAGCCAATGTACCTATGACAGATAAAGGTGAAGTGGATTATTCCAAAGACTTTTTCGGCAAAGAAACCTATTTGACTGTATCTGGTCAATTGAATGTTGAATCTCAGGCCTTAGCATTATCAAAAGTGTATACTTTCGGACCAACTTTTAGGGCTGAAAACTCTAATACTACCAGACACTTAGCAGAGTTTTGGATGATCGAACCAGAAGTCGCATTTCATGACTTAAATGACAGTGCGGATTTGGCAGAAGATTTCCTAAAGTATGTCTTTAATGCTGTGCTTGAAGAAAATGCTGATGACATGCAGTTTTTTGATAATTTTGTTAAAAAAGGTGTCATTGACCAACTCAAATCATTCCAAACAGACAGCTTTGCACGTGTAGATTACACTGATGCAATTGACATACTATTGGCTTCAGGCAAAAAATTTGAATACAAAGTCGAATGGGGTGCAGAATTACAAACAGAACACGAAAGATTTTTGGCTGAAGAGCATTACAACAAACCCACTGTCATCATGAACTACCCAAAAACCATCAAACCTTTTTATATGCATTGTAATGATGACGATAAAACTGTGGCATGTATGGATGTGCTGGTTCCTGGGATCGGTGAACTCATTGGTGGATCACAACGTGAAGCGCGTTTAGATGTATTAATTGAACGCATGAAAGAACATGACTTAGACTTAGAAGAATACCAATGGTATCTTGATTTGCGCCGTTACGGAACAGTTCCACATGCTGGTTTTGGTTTAGGTTTTGAAAGATTGGTCAGTTATGTAACAGGGATTAACAATATCCGCGATGTAATTGCCTTTCCAAGGACCCCTGGAAACGCGAAGTTCTAAACTAAAATATTTCTAAAAATACAGCTTTGTATATTTTGTTTTTAAACAAGACAGATTATACAAAGCTTTTTTTATTCAAATTTTCTGACACAAGCATTGCCCTGGTTTATCTCTTGTTCCAAAAATTCAAAAATTGGCTCTGATCGATATATTCTTTGATTATTGATTGCCTTTAAGGTTTCGACTTCACCCAATACACTTGCTGTCCATGAATTACAGGTATTAAACATTCCAAAATAGCTAATACTACTTTGAAAAAATCGGCCTGCTGATGAATAGACTGAGTCAAATAAATGACCATTGCCTAAATCCACCAAACTGCCGTTTTCTGATACATTTATCGCTTGATTTATTCTTGTTGTTAAATTTGAAAAATCCGATGCTGTGATCCAAATTTGTCGCGCATCATAGTATTGAAACATGTCTCCATAATCACTTTTAATGTCTGAACAAATACTTAATAAATTTTCTGGTTTGTCTTTCAACAACATCTTGTCACTATCAGTCAATGCTAATTTGTTGTCATATAAATCACACCAACCTTTAGAATTTTCAGCAACTCCAACAAAATACATAACTGAGTCAGAAGGGACAAGCAATGCTTTTGGTGCAGCTAACTTTTGCTTTAAATCACTGGCACCTGCTTGATAGAATCCCTTATCACCCCAATTAACCTCAAGAAATGGAAAAGATTTAAAATATTTGCTTACTACTAAATCTTTATTCGGAATGACTAACGAAGTGTGCCAACCAGAACCCCAATGAACAACAATCGGAATGCTGCCATCGCAATCTTCTGGTTTTTCTGTATAAGAAGAATATCGTTGATTAACAGTGGTTTCATGGTCTAATGAAAAACAACCAAACAATGAACTTGATAAAAGAACAACTATTATGATTTTCATAAAACAACCTTATCTATTAGAATGCTCCATTTGTGACACCCTAAGTATGGCATTTGCTGGACGAGATAGTTCATAAATCAAATATTGTTTAAATTCATCATCATAATCTTGGTCCTTTAAAGCTTCATTCATGCAAAATAACCAGGCATCCCTTTCTTCTTCACCAATTACCAAATGTTTGTGTACCATCGGGATGGACATTTGTCCGTATTTTTTAGCATAATCTCTTGGACCACCCAACCATCCCATTAAAAACACCGATAATTTATCCTTAATTATATGCAAATCATCAGTGTGCATTTCACGTATGTGGTGACCGCGTGTTTGGGTTTCCATTTGGTGATAAAAATCATCTACTAACTTTCTAATGCCCTGCTCTTTTCCAGCAGCAATGTAAGATGCGTCTAATGTACCGTAATTTTGCATATTTCATTCTCAATATAGACTATATATTATATTTATTAATTCAATGACGTTAAAATATGCGGTCAAATTGTATAATATCAAATTATGAGTGAATTGTTTTTCATATTTATCAGTGCGGTGTTTATTAATAACTTCGTATTGGTCAAGTTTTTGGGACTTTGTCCTTTTATGGGCGTGTCCAATAAATATGAATCAGCTCTGGGTATGGGACTTGCAACCACCTTTGTTTTGACCTTATCAGCAATTGTCAGTTATTTTATCCATACGTATTTATTGATACCATTGGGTCTAGAATATTTAAAAACCTTGAGTTTTATTCTGGTCATTGCCGTTACTGTACAAGTCACAGAACTCATACTACACAAAACCTCACCTTTATTGTATCAAGTATTGGGCATATTTCTGCCCTTAATAACAACCAACTGTGCAGTTTTAGGTGTGGCATTACTAAATATTCAACAACAAAACAATTTAATTGAATCGGCCATGTTTGGCTTTGGTGCATCTATTGGATTTACCTTGGTCTTGGTGTTGTTTTCTGCTATTCGTGAACGTTTAGAAATGGCGGATGTACCCGAATCATTTAAAGGAGTCCCGATTGCTTTAATCACAACTGGCATAATGTCATTGGTGTTCATGGGTTTTGGCGGAATGGTGCGTTAAGATGAATCCAATTATCGGATTAATTATTTTTTCATTATTGGCTTTGTGTTTTGGGATAGTTGTCATGTGGGTCTCAAAAAAATTCAAAGTAGAAGGCAATCCAATAGTAGAACAAATCAATGCCATATTGCCACAAACCCAGTGTGGACAATGTGATTACCCTGGTTGTAAACCTTATGCAACCGCTATTGCCAATGGTGAAGCTCAAATTAATCAATGCCCTCCAGGTGGTGAAGAAGGGATTAAAAAATTAGCCGAATTGCTTGATTTAGAAATTTTAGACCTCAACCCAGATAATGGATCAGCCAATCCTGTAGACATGGTTGTTGAGGTTGTTGAGGAAGACTGTATTGGTTGTACAAAATGCATTCAAGTGTGTCCGGTTGATGCCATTGTTGGAGCGGCAAAACAAATGCACACAGTGATATTAGATGTTTGTACAGGATGTGATTTGTGTATTCCTGCCTGTCCTGTGGATTGTATTATCACTATCCCTGCTCCTGTTCCAAAAACTTTATCACGTTTGGATAAACCCAATATATTTGTTACCATTGAAGAGGCCAAACAATGGTAGACCTCATTCAACCGAACCATTTGCATTCTTTTAAAGGTGGGTTAAAGCTTAAACACCACAAAAATGATTCATTAAACAATGGTTTATCCCGATTGAAAATTCCAGATGATTTATACATATCATTAAGAATCAACCGAGGAAATATAGCAAAACCGATTGTCAAAGTTGGAGACAGTGTTCTTAAGGGCCAAGTCATTGCAAAACCTGACAACACCCGTGGCTGTTATATCCATGCATCCTCCTCAGGTATTGTTGCTGCTATCGATGAGCGTGAAACAGCCAGTCCAGATGCCGATATTTCAACAGTCATACACATACAAACAGATAAAGAAGACAAGTGGATTAAACTGCCCTTGCAAGAAAGTCTAGATACTAAGAAAATAGATGCATTTACTGCTGATAAAATCATTACTGCCATTCATGATGGCGGACTTGTTGGATTAGGTGGAGCTGGGTTTCCTACCCATTTAAAATACAGTAACGGTAACAAACAGAAACCCATCAATACTTTGATTATTAATGGTGCTGAATGTGAGCCATATATCACTTGTGACGAACAATTAATGATGGATTATGCAGATGATTTAATTATTGGATCATTATTACTCATGAAGGCGGCTGGAGCCAAAAATGCTGTATTTGCTATCGAAGACCAAGTTGGCGGCATAAAAAGTGAATTAGAATCCAAATTAAAGGAAAGAGATATAACTGATATTTCTGTGGTTAAAGTTCCAACTATTTACCCAGCCGGTGGTGAAAAGCAGTTGATAAAGGTATTAACAGGACTTGAAGTTCCCACTTCTGGATTGCCTTTAGATTTAGGAATAATTGTGCAAAATGTAGGCACCATCAAAGCCTTATGTGACTATGTCACCCATCATAAACCACTGGTAGAAAGAGTCATTACCGTTGCTGGGGACAGTATAAATAAGGCACAAAATTTTATCGTTCCCATTGGCACCCCAATTAAATATTTGCTCGAACAAGCAGATTGCCAATTTGCTTCAACACACCGCATAATTATAGGTGGCCCAATGATGGGTTATGCGATGCCAAATAGTGACATTGGCATTGATAAAACCAGTAATTGTATATTGGCACTTACTGAAGAAAACACCCAACATCATGGTGAAACTTTACCTTGTATTCGATGTGGAGAATGTGTCAATGTTTGTCCAGCAGAACTGTTACCACAACAGTTACACTGGTATATCAATGGTGGAAATTTAGAAAAAGCCCGCGAACACCACTTATTTGATTGTATTGAATGTGGTGCTTGTGCATGGGTGTGTCCCAGTCAAATAAAATTGGTTGATTATTATAGGTATGCGAAATCAGAATTAAAATACCTTGATTTTAAACGCACAAAATCAGATGAAGCTCAAATAAGACACGAACAACGTGAAGCCCGTATTGAAAGATTAAAACAAGAACGCATAGCTAAAAGAAAAAAAACCAGAAGTAGAACGCGCAATAAGGATAAAATGCAACAAGATCTCAAAGCTGTTTTAGACCGTGTGAATACAGCCAAAGAAACCAAGGATCAACTCGATGAATAACCCTAATTCTAAGACTTATAATACACAAAGTGCGCCGCATATTCCCAATACAAATACGGTTGCGAAAGTCATGCTAACAGTCTGGTTGGCTTTAATACCTGCCATGATAGCGCATGTATGGTTTTTTGGGACTGGCATCATCATACAATTAAATTTGAGTATATTCTTTGCCTTAATGTTTGAAGCCATCAGCTTAAAAATTCTAAAAAAGCCAATCAAATTGTATTTGACTGATTACTCTGCATTTGTAACAGGCATACTTTTTGCCTTGTGTATTTCACCGATTGCGCCTTGGTGGATTAGTTTTATAGGCATGTTTTTTGCGATTGTTGTCAGTAAGCATTTATTTGGGGGATTAGGACAAAATATATTTAATCCTGCCATGGTGGGTTTTGCAGTGGTGCTTATATCCTTTCCTCAAAGTATGTCCGTCTGGTTACCTCCTCATTCTATAAGCCCATATGCCTTCTCATTTGTAGAAAATTTACAAGCCATATTCTTTAACCAATTTCCAGACTCGGTGGCCTTTGATACATTCACCCAAGCTACACCATTAGACAGTATAAAAACAGGCATTGGCCAGCAATTGTCAATAAGTGAAATAACTTCAACACCATTATTTGGGGATTTTGGCGGACTGGGCTGGGAGTGGATAGCCAATCTATATTTTGTTGGTGGGTTATTCTTAATTTATAAACGCATCATTACTTGGCGTGTTCCCGCCGCTGTGATTTTAACCACGATTGCTTTTTCACTGCCTTTTAATTTGTATGATGCCGACCATTTTATTGGCCCACTTCAACATTTGTTTTCTGGTGGATTAATGCTAGGTGCTTTTTTTATTGCCACTGACCCAACAACAGGATGTTCCAGTCACAAAGGACAACTTATTTTTGGAGCGGGAGTGGCCATTATGACAATATTGGTTCGTGAATTTGGAAACTTTCCTGATGGTGTCGCTTTTGGTGTGTTATTAATGAACATGTCGGCACCGCTGATTGATCGATTAACCATTCCTAAGCCTTTTGGTGGTAAAAAACATGCCTAAGATGGTAAAGATTCCCTTGATTCTAAGTGTTGTCACCTTGTTGACCAGCGGTTTATTAATGCTGAGCGAGTATTTGACACATGATAAAATTGAAGAACAAAAAAAGCTGCTATTACTTAAAAGCCTGGTTCAATTAATCCCTGCACAATTACATGACAATGACCTAGTAGAGTCGACATTATTGATTCATGAGAATGAATTACTTGGGCACCGCCAAGCACAAAAGGTTTATATTGGCCGTCTGAAAGGCAAATTGTCAGTTGTGGCGATTCCAGTGACATCAAGAATGGGGTACTCAGGTGACATTGACCTCATCGTTGGCATCAAAGAAAATGGTAATATAACCACTGTTAAAATATTAGAACAACATGAAACGCCTGGACTGGGAGATTTAATATTGCCAAACAAAAGCGATTGGTTGATGCAATTCCCAAATCAGTCATTAAATAAACTTTCTACGCAACAATGGCAGGTTAAAAAAGATGGTGGAGACTTTGATCAAATTACTGGTGCAACTATTACACCAAGAGCTGTCGTTAATGCCGTAAAACAATCATTAGAATATTTTGAAAACAATAAAATTTTATTTGAACAAGCTTCATTAGCACCAAAAATGTCAGGCACAAATCATGAGTGATTTTATCAGGAAAAGATTGATTGATAACAATGCAGCATTGGTCCAGCTATTGGGCTTATGCCCATTACTGGCCGTATCAAATTCTGCCATTAATGCCTTGGGATTAGGCATTGCCACCATCTTTACATTGACTACAACTAACATGCTTGTTTCATTAATACGACCTATCATCAATAAAGAAATTCGAATATCTTTGTTTGTATTACTCATTGCGAGTGTTGTGACTGCATTAGAAATGTTTATGAATGCTTATTTCCATGAACTCTATTTGGTCCTGGGTATTTTTATACCATTAATTGTCACAAATTGTATTATTATCGCAAGGGCAGAAAGTTTTGCATCAAAAAACACATTATTGCTTTCTATAAAAGATGGATTTTTCACTGGTTTGGGGTTTGCATGGGTTTTATTTGCCATTGGAGCCATCAGGGAGATCATCGGGCAAGGCAGTATTTTTTCACAAGCCCACCTGCTGTTTGGTGAAGTAGGACATAGCCTGCACTGGCAATTTATTGATGAATACCAAGGCTTTTTAATAGCCATATTACCACCAGGTGCATTTTTTGTTTTAGCCTTACTAGTAGCAGTAAAAAACAAATTAAATGCCACTAAAAACAATTAATGTAATAAATATTACATATTAAATGTGAAGCAGTTCACATAAAATTGATTAAATATATTGTTCAACAGCTTATAACCATTGTCATTTTTACTTTTTTTTTTTGAAACTTATGTTAATATGTAATAAGAATCAAGCAGGACTTTAATTTTAAGATAGGACATATTAATAATGAACATATACCGTATATATTGACTCATTATGCACATTCTTAATCTACACCTCTTAAATAGGAAAATATTTAGCATTTGATATGGCAAAAAATAATGTAACATACTCTACTTCAAAAACATTGGTTAATGCCAATGCCAATCTATCAGATAACATCAAATTTATTGACATTTCAGGATTAGAAACCTTAATTAAAATTTCTGAACGTACCATATTATTCAAATGGAAATCGATCGAGACCATACTTGATATCATTAAAAGAAAAAAAATACACAAAAACTCACGATTTATTTGCGTTGACAATCAATTAGAACCGAATGAAAGGTTTCAATTATCCAGTAATGGAATTAAATTCATCAATATTCAAAATTTTATTAATATCGATAATTATAAATTTACAAATTGGTCAGTTCATGAAAAATTCAAAGTTCTTGTTGTAGATGATAAGTATATTGAGGGTCTTGAATATGAATCTACATTTATCCAAGCTGGTATTGATGTTAAAAATATTCACCCTGATATCGAAATATTAGAAACAATTAAGCATTATCAACCAGACTTGCTTTTTATGGTATTAAACATCGACGAAATCGCAGCCGATGAATTTGTTAAGTTAATTCGTAGCGACTCAGAATACTTGATTTTACCCATCGTATTCTTATCCAATAAAATTAACAAAGAAGCAAAACAAAAAATACTGGATGTGGGTGCTGATGAAATTTTATTCAACCCCATTCACATTCATAATTTAACCTATAAATTAATAGACCGAATGCAAAAGCATTATTTTCAAATGCTAAACATCAAAGAGCAATCTCATACTTCAAATTCTATTTATCATACGGTAAAAGATGTAGAGCATGAAAAACTAGTTGATTTTATTTCTGATGGTAAGAACAATGATGCTGCCACTATTATTTGGTTGAAAATAAACAACAAACAATTATTGCAGAAAAAATTTGGTCTCTCTGGTTTTAAAAATTTATGTGA
>CAJXVJ010000087.1 GCA_913061105.1 uncultured Alcanivoracaceae bacterium
GAGATTTCTGCCTGTCTCGTGGGCTCGGAGATGTGTATAAGAGACAGTAGTAATAATTATATTAGTGTTGATATCACAAAATGGTCTTGCTGATTCTAAATGGGGATTAAGTGAAGACACAGAAAACCGTCTAAGTACTGCCTTAAAACTAGTCAATACACAAAAATTAATCAAACAAAATAGAGTAGGAACTAACTTTGTGACAGTTGGTGATGATGGGGCTTGTGATTTCAGGGTAGGAGCAAATCGGATTCAAAGTGCGATTGATTCTGGAGCAGAAGAAATCAGAATCGCCTCGAATGCAACTTATGAAGAAAATATTGTCATTAATACGTTTGCGATTAATTTATCAATTAGAGGTGGATTTGCTGATTGTACGCAAGCCTACAATAATAACCAATCTGATGCCATCATTGATCGGGCAGAAATTACACGTTTAAGTGGAGAAGTAACATCTGTTTTTAGTATTAGAAATTTGCCATCAAATATTGTGACTACATTTGAGAACCTCATCATAACTGGGGGGGATTCAAATGAACAAGGATCAGGGGGAAGCGTGGGTTTATCTGAGACCGATTCAGATGTTATATTCAATAATGTGTGGATGACTGGTGCCAACAAATCTTTTACAGGAGGTGGATTGTCGGTTGTTAGCAGTAATTCGACAGTTATTCTCAATCATACAGATATTTTTAATAACAATGTTGCCGGGAGTGGTGGTGGTATCTATTGTAATAATTTTACTGCGCAGCCCAAATTTTCAAGTATTATCATTACCGAAACCAGTAATCTCTATGCCAATATTGCTGGTGGTTCAGGTGGCGGAGCATTGATTGGTGAAGATTGTTTGTTGTCCTCATTTTCTGGCTCTTCAGTTCTGTTTGGTGAGAAAGGAATTTATAACAATAGCGCTACTGACAATGGTGGTGCTGTTCAGGTATTTGGAGGTGGAGGCTTACTTATCTATGGTCATATACTCTGTGACTTATCAAATAATTGTTTTGGAAACAGTTCCGATCCAGCTTCAGTTTATGGAAACCAAGCCAATGCTTTTTTGAACACGAACAGAAATGGTGGTGCCATAGATGCTTCAGGTACAGGTACAGATGTCACTATCATTGCAGGACATGTTTTTAGCAATTCCATTGACCAATCGTTAACTGATTTTGGAGCTGGCGGAGCAATATCATTAAAGTCACAAGCCACGTTGAATGTGAGTCATCCAGGTCTTAGCAACTCTACAGTAGCGTGCTGGGATTTAGATAGATGTAATTTATTTAATTTCAATAGTGCACACATAGGTGGGGTTATATATACCAATGATTCAAATGTTAATATTTCTCATGCCGTATTTGAAAACAATGAAGCAAATAATGGCATGGCGTTCTATTTTTCTGGGAATGAAGTCATAAGCATAGAGAATTCGATTATTAATAATAACGGTGAAAATGGCAATGGTAATCATGATGATGATAATTTAATACATGTAGCAGGAAACACAACACTCAATATGTCCTATACAACCATAGCTGACAATGATTCGGATCAAGTTGTTTTTGAAGTTGGACCATCTGCAACATTAAATTTACATTCATCCATTGTGCATGATGTTAATAGTGGGAATGTGATAGGTCCAACATCAGGAACTATCGTGAGTAACTGTGTAATGGCGCATGAGATTTCATCATTTACAGGTACAAATAATGCCTTGGATGACCCTGAATTTATAGATAGAGCCAATAAAAATTACCACCTAAATGCCACTATTTCACCGGCAATTGATTACTGTCATATTCTCCCATCCATTTTAAATAAAGACATCGATTATCAAGAACGTGGATTTGATAATTTGGCGTTAAGTAATTTTCTTGGAACCTATGATATAGGAGCTGATGAATCCTATGCCAAGACATTTCTAACAGTAGGAGCAGATCAAGCTTGTGATTTCAATACAGCAACACAAAGTATTCAAGATGCCGTTGACACAGGTGTTGGAGAAGTTCGAATTGCTGCAAATGGAGTGCACAATAAAAAAACACTAATTCTTAACAAAAACATGAAAATACGGGGCGGGTATTCTGACTGTACAGCTGCAAACAATGATAATCAGGCTACAAGAACTGATATAGTTATTACTGAAGGCAGTACAGAATCTGCCATATCTATCTCAGGTGCATCACAACGCAATAATATCACACTTGAAAACCTTAATTTAACTGGAAAAGGCACGAGTGCAGTCAGGATTAATCAAGCCAATGCTGATATATTGATTAAAAATGTGACTGTCCAAAATACTGAATTAGATTCAGGTGGAGGCATTCCGATGCAGGTATTGGGCGGTGGCATCTCTGTCTTTCTTGGCAATGTTAATCTAAATTTGATTGATACTATCATTACCCAAAATACTGCATCACACGGAGGAGGACTCTATTGCAATAGCTCTGGTAGTAGAATTGTCATGTCAGGTAACAGTGGTATTTCCCAAAATACAACTGCAGGCAAAGGAGGGGGAGTTTTTATCACAGATGGGTGTTACTTTACCCTATATTCAGGCACTAACAATCCTACAGAATTATCAACCATTGGTATATCTGCCAATATTGCTGATGAAGAAGGAGGAGGCATATATGTTGATGGTGGAGGCAAGGTTATTCTCAATGGTCACCGTGACTGTTCACAACAATGTATCGGTGACAATACAAGTCCTGTCAATGTCAACCACAACAAATCCAATGGAGGATCATCTGGCGGGGAACGTGGTGGTGGTATTTATATGACGGGTTCTGGCACAAAAGTAAGCGTATATGCAGGTCTTTTTAGTGAAAATTTGAGTCCTAACGGAGGCGCAATATATGTCAATGACTTTGCTAATTTAGATGTAGAACGATTATTTAAAGAGTGCTGGGACACAGTAAGGTGTAATTACTTCAATAAAAACAGGGCATTTGCTACAGGTGGTGCCATCCAAAATGACCAGGGTTTTATTAATATTTCATCAGCTTATTTTGAAGAGAATATTGGTTCTACTGGATCTGTTTTATATGCTTTTGGGAGTAATTCTCACAATAATTTTGAGTCTACAGTTTTTAATCGCAATTCTACTACTGGCAGTGATGATTTTGTCATTCGGGCTGCCGTTTCATCAAATGTTGAAATTAGTCACAGCACATTTGCTGATAATTTTATCAGTAATAGCAGTGTATTTGGCATTACTACAGATTCAGAATTGAGGCTCTATTCTTCTATTGTACATGAACCCGATGGTGATGTACTTAATGACAATCCCGGCAATGTTGTTAGTGATTGTTTGATGGTACATGAAGCATTTTCATTGAGTGGCACTAATAGCACTAATCTTTATTTAAATGATCCAGAATTTGTTGACAGAGATAATAGAGATTATCACCTTAGCATGGATACTTCACCGGCAATTGATGTTTGTGATACCAGCATGAGTAACATTCACTTTAGAGACATAGATTTTGATGAGTTTGGCACTGATGATATAAATGTCAATGATATCTCGGGACCATTTGATATTGGAGCTGATGAAGCAGTTGTGAATGATAGGATATTTAAAAACGGATTTGAGTAATCTCATTGAGCATTAAAAAACTAAAAAGAGAAATTTAATTATGAAAATTAAAATTGCCACATTAATTGTGATGATAACAAATTTGCCTTATGCGAATACAGGTCCTATTGAAAGGTTCAATAAAACCAAGACTAAGGACATTGTTTATAAAAATACGCATAAACCCGAAGAGCTAAACAGGCGTGTTTTTGCCTCTGTTGGAGCTGATGACTCATGTGATTTCAATTCTATTCAAGATGCGATTGATAGTAATATTGCTGAAATCCGAGTCGCTAATAATAAGGTTTATACAGAGCAATTGCAGTTAAATTCAAATGACATTTCAATAAGAGGCGGATATTTAGATTGCATTCAAACTCTAAGTGATAATCAAACCAGCGTACAATCAGTGATAGATTATACAGGCGTCAATTCTGGTGCAATAATTGAAATTGTTGACATTGTTCAACGAAATTCAATCACAATTGAAAACTTTAGGCTAACAGGGTCTAACTTAGGAGGTATTTTGACCGTATCAGCCAATTCAGAAATCACATTGAAAAACGTACTCATAGACAATAATCAACGTCCACTAGATACGATTGGAGGTGCTGGGATTGCTGTCTTTGTTGGTGATACAGATATACAATTGATTGATTCAATCATCACTAATAACACTGCAGGTACTGGTGGTGGAATCTATTGTTCTGGAAGTGAAGCTTCGTTTACCATTGATGGAGAGAGTGGGGTTTCTATCAATAAAGCCTTGGGCACTAATCAAAACAGTGACAGTGGAAAAGGAGGAGGCATGTTTATCACTAATGGCTGTGTTGTGAGAATGTATTCGGGTACAGAAAATGTTAATCCACAAACATTGATTGGTATTTCAGGAAATCAAGCCAATACAGATGGAGGTGGATTTTATGTTTCTCAAGGTTCAGTAGTCTCTTTATCTGGTCACAGATCTAGCCCAAATGGAGGTGTTGATTTTTATGGTGACGATACTAAGCCCGTGAACTTAAATGACAATGTTTCGGACTTACTTAATTCAGGAACTGGAAGTGGGGGTGGTGCTTATATTACGGGTATCGATTCTGCTCTTGTTATTACAGGCGGGATAATAGCGAATAATATTTCGTCCAATGGTGGAGGGATTGTCACTCATATGGGTGCCATAGTTTATGCGACTCGCCTACAAAAAGACTGTTGGGATCTTGTACGTTGTAACTTTTTTCAAAATAATGTCGCCAAAAATAATGGCAAGGGTGGTGCAATCTACAGCTTTTTTTTTGGCGAAATGTTAATAACCAATAGTTATTTTGAAGACAATCAAGCAGGTTTAGGTACTGCAATCTTTTTAAAGGACAGTGGTTCCAGTAGCGATAATAGGGTTGATGTCAGCGTATTTAACCACAACTCAAAAGCATCCAATGGCCTAGATGATAAACATGTTATCAGTTTAGAACAAGCAAGCATTGAGATTAGTCACAGTACTTTTGCTGATAATGATGTCCAGGAGGCTGTGATTGGTCTTGATATTAACTCTGGGCTTAGATTGGTAACCTCAATTGTTCATGAGGCAACTGGATTAGTAGCTACAGCACCTATCAACGGCTCAATAGTTGCTGGTTGTGTGATGGTTCATGATACAACAAACATTCCTCTTTCTTTGGTGGCCGATCCAGAATTTGTGGATAGAATAAACCGAGACTATCACCTCAATGTCGATCTATCACCAGCCATTGATATGTGTTTAGGTATTAATGATAGTGTTTTTAAAGACATTGATTTTGATGAACGCAACTGGGATTACCCAGGTATAGACAATACATTTGGTAACCCAATGAGTTTTTCAGATGCGGGAGCTGATGAAGTCTATGATATTATTTTTATGAATGGTTTTGAATAATAATTTATCATTTGTGAATCAATTCAATATTTCAAAAACCATTTATGTATACAATTAAAAGCGGGACATGAGAGAGGACAATGCAAATGAGTAACTTTTATTTCAATAAAAAAAACAGTCAATTTATTATTTCACTGTGTTTAAAATTAATAATGTTAACGTTTTTGAGTTTTCAAGCCAACGCACAACTCAAGTCGTTTCCGGAAGCACAAGGTTTTGGTGCATATGCCAGTGGCGGTAGAAATGGTAATATCATAAAAGTCACAACATTGGCAGCATCAGGTCCAGGATCGCTACAAGCCGCAGTGGCTCAAGCAGGCGCACGAATCATAGTATTTGATGTCTCAGGAATTATCACAACAGACATAGAAATCCAACATGGAGACATAACCATTGCTGGACAAACTGCCCCTGGAGCTGGCATCACACTGGTTGGGCACTTGACCACCACTTACGGCGAAGAAATCAACAATATTATTATTCGTCACATGCGGATTAGACCACCTAATCCCAATAGCGAATGGCCGCCGAATCAACATGATGGTATACAATTTTCATCAGCCAATAACATCATATTAGATCATGTGGATGTCTCACATGGCGCTGATGAAAATATAGACATGTGGGATGGAGCCAATCACATCACCATACAATGGTCAAATATTTCATTTCCTATTTATGATCCTGCTAATGGTTGGGACCACAATAAGGGCATCTTAAATCACCGTCCTTGTTTGGATGATGACAGTTGTGATGGAAGTTCTCGAACCGGTGGTTTTATTTCAATTCACCACAATTATTTTGCCCATGCAAGAAATCGCACACCGGCCTTATCAGTTGGTCCTGCTGAAGTCAAAAATAATCTGACCTACAATGGCAGGGAAGGTTTTGTTCATCATAATGTGGTTGCCGATGGCCAATTCAATATTGTTGGCAATGTTTATGTTGCAGGTCCAAGCATATCCATGTCACCCTTTTGGTTTGATCCAGAAAACGACAACCCACCCATTCAAACACAATATTGGCTACAGGATAATTTAGTTGAAGACCCAGGTAATTATAGTGGTGTGGTCAATAATCCATGGAATGATGCTAATTTTATCAATGAATACACTTTTGCCTGCTGTGGCATTGTTGATACACAATTTAATCAAATCGGTGAATTTGATTTTACTGCACAAGCCAATGCCCCCATTTCAATCATTAATAGTAGCGGTGTAGAAGAGGTTTTGATAGAAAAAGTAGGCGCGTTTCCAAGAGACATTGTTGCCAGAAAATCACTGACTGATTTACAAACAAGAACAGGGCAATGGGATAATTACCGACCGCCAGATTTAATGGATGGATTAGTTGCAACAACACCTTTATTAGACACTGATGGAGATGGCATGCCCGATAGTTGGGAATCACAAAACGGTTTGAACCTTAACAATCCCAATGACCATACAACCATTATGCCATCAGGATATACAGCCATTGAAGAATACATTAATCAAGTGGCCAGTAGGATAATTGGCGATATTATTTTTATGAATGGTTTTGAGTCTTAAGAATTCATGTTTTAATTACACAGGTAAATTACACTGCTAGCGGTAAAGAAAAAGAAAACTGAGTGCCGTGATCTAACTGGCTTTTAACCTTGATTTTCGTGTGGTGAATTTCAAGAATCTTTTTCACAATGGCTAAACCTAATCCTGATGATGTGTTAGAATCATTAGATGTATTTTCTGCTCGGTACAGACGGTTAAATATATTGGGCAATTCATGTTCGCTGATGCCACGGCCATTGTCGCTGATAACAACATTAAAGCCATTGTTCTTATTTTCAAGTTTGATGGTGACTTTGCCATTTTGAGGTGTGTGTTTAATGGCATTGCCTATCAAATTTTCTAATACACGTTGCATAAGGCTAATGTCGGCAGAAACATTTGTATTGCCTTCAAGTAGATCTAAACTCAATTTAATGTGTTTTTGCTCTGCTTGCATATTAAATTCCATACTCACATCTTGAATTAATTCTGACATTGAAAAATTTTCAAGATCAGGTTTAATAACACTTGAATCTAATTTTGAAAGCTCAAATAAATCATTGATCAATGTACCCAAACGGCTGCAGTGTTTTCTGGCTATTGACAGATATTCAGCAGTAGTCTGTTTGTCCATATTGTCTTGTTTTATTAATAAGGTGTCCAGATAACCTTGCATGGATGATAGTGGTGTGCGCAAATCGTGTGAAACATTGGTAATTAAATCCCTGCGGGTTTGATCTGCATTTTTAATTTGTTGCAACTGATTATCGATGCGGGCTGACATGTCTGAAAAAGCATTGTTTAGCTGATCTATTTCATCTCCTGAATAAGTATTTTTGCTGTCACCTGAAGATTTTTGAAATTCGATAACTTTATTGCGCAAAGTTTTTAAAGGGCGTGTTAACTTTAATAGCATTAAGCTCCCTATTAAAAATGCCAACAGTATAACCGAAACTATGGAAGCTAAAGCCAGTTTCATTATATAATTTTTACTGATGTCATTGGCCAATTGTTCATATTTTTGGCCACCTAATATGACATAAATATAGCCTTCCTCAACACCATTATTTGTGATTTTTGCCGTAGAAAAGGCTTTGTTATTTTCAGGGCTTCTCGGATCCTGACTTAAAAGAGGTCTTTTTGAATCAGTCAAAAATTCATTTATTGGAGACAAGGCAACCCGATCTAATTTAACAGAATCTGGAGGCAGATTATGGCTTAATATTCTTCCATAGTTATCTAATAAATAAACTTCTACAGTTGGATTGATTACCATTGATCTTTCAGCCAATCTTTTTAAGGCCACTTCGTTGTATACGCCATTTTCAATGAGTGGTTCTTCTGCCGCCACATACATGGCAATGGATCCATTGAGCCGTTGAGTCATTTCAAGGTTGTATTGAACAGTTGAATAACGGGTGATTAAACCTAAGCATACTCCGACTATGATAAATAATGCTAACAATAACAGTGACAGTTTTTTATTTAATGATTTCATTTAGTTCAGTTGTTTGGCAATGAATTTATAGCCAACACCCCATATGGTTTTAATGTATTTCATAGAATTAGGGTCTGCTTCAATTTTGTTGCGTAAACGGTTCATGTGTGAATTAACCGTATGTTCATATCCCACGTGACCATATCCCCAGATTTGATCCAGAAGTTGAGAGCGTTTGTAGGCTTTTTCTGGGTTTGATGCAAAAAAATGAAGTAGATCAAATTCTTTTGCAGTGAGTTCAATTTCTTTGCCATCATAGATGACTTTGCGTTCTTCGACGATAATTTCTAATCCGTCAAATTTCAGAATTTCATCGTGTTTGGTAACACTGTACCCTGTGGAAACATCAAACCTTCGCAATAAAGCTTTAACTCTTGCCACCAACTCCATCACACTAAATGGTTTTGTTAAGTAATCATCCGCACCAATCTCAAGCCCCAATACCCTGTCTAATTCAGTTGATTTGGCAGTTAGCATAAGAATAGGTGTGTATTTACCTTTGGCTCTCAATTGTCTGCAAATTTCTAAGCCATCTATACCAGGTAAACGCAAATCTAAAATAATGGCACTCCATTCTCTATCTAATGCTGTTTGTAATCCAGATATACCATCGCTGCAAATTTCTACTTTGTCACAAACATCGGTTAAATGCAATTTGACAAGTTGTGCAATATCGAATTCATCTTCAATAATGAGGATTTTACTTTTAATAACGAGGACCTAATGATAAAAACTTTATTATATCTTAAAATTTACAGTATTTATCACATTTTCATAACATCTTAAATCTATGAATTAAATGACAATTAATAATTGTCACATACGAAAGTTTATCAAGTAAATTTTGGATATAATACTCATCAAATTTAGCATATGTGCGCTATGTTATAAAAAATAAATAAATTAGTGATACAATGGTTTAGAATATATAAAAGAAATGTATTTAGAAAAACAATTAATTAAAATAAAATAATAAAATGGCTACTGAGATAAATTCGGATTTAGGCAAAGTACTCAATCAAACATTCAAGACTTTTAGTCAGGATTTAAAACCATTAATGGTTACCTATTTTGACACACTTGATGAGTTGCTTTATGGATTGGCTGATAAAGCAAAATCACAGTCAAAAAAGAAATTATATTTCGAATCGATGCGATCATTAAGGGTTCATAAACTCAATGTATTGGTTTCTTACCTAAAGACCATTCAACAAACATTTGTTAAATATGCTAATAAAGACTTTGATTATTTTGAAGATTTATATTCCTATGATAACAAATCAACAACCTCTTCCTCATTTGATCACAATGAAGTAGAAGAGAGGTTAACTCAGAATAATTTAGTCAATAAGTTTGAGTCAATCAGTCAAAATCAACTGGCGATAATTACGCCTTGGTTGTCATCCATTATTGGTGTTCAAATTAAACAACATCATAATCCCATATGCCCTTTTGTTTTGGTTTCTACCTTTGCCAAGAGTATTAGATTGTTGCACTTAGATCAAAACGTAAAAATGATTTTATACAAGCATTATGAATTGAATGTAATGCCTAAAATCAAAAAAATATACCAAGAAATAATCACATATCTGATCAGTAAAAAAGCTGTACAAATCCCACAAATTGGAAAAAATGGTGAGGACAAGCAGACAAAACCAAAAAACCATACCATAACTTCTGCAGAAATATTAAATGAATTAGATGAGCTGCAGATGCAATTATCCATTGATAAAGATCTGCTTTCCCCAAATTGGGTTAAAAAATCTCTGATGGCACGATTGGAGCACATTCAACTTTCTGAATCTAGGCACATTGATTATCATGATTTATATCGCATAGATCTCATTTCAATGCTTTTCCAAATGGTTGTAGAAGATAATGATGTGCCAGAGTTAATTCAGAATATTATTGTTAAGCTTCATATTCCTTATTTAAAATATGCAATGGAAGATGAAATGTTGGTAGAAAACAAACAACATCCTGCTCAAATATTGATTAATACAATGCACAGCTCCTCAATTGGTTGGAGTAAATTACAGGATATTAATCAAAGTTATATCAAAAAAATCAGTTCAACGGTCAGTATTCTTATTGAAGCCAATGTATTATCTGAGACACTATTTAAGGTCGTGTTAAAAGATTATAAAGAGTTTATTAAACAGCAAGAAAATGAATTTGCTTTAGAACTAAAAAGAAGAAAGAAAAGAGACTTAGGTAAAACTCGCATCGTTGCTGCCATGAAAACAGTTGATGCACTGATTGCACACAAAACAGAAAATGTTTCTATGCCTCAATTAATAAATGACATTATTATGGGGCCGTGGAAAAATCTATTATCATTGTTATTGGTTAGGTATTCGGATACGTCAGAAGAGTATTTAAAAATGACAGCATTTATTGATGACATTATTCTTCTCTTAGAATCTGAACAATACAATATTATAATAGAAACGCACATTGATAAATTAAGCGAAGTTTACACAGAAGGCTTAGAGCTCGTCGCTTATAGTGGCGATGTATTATATGGCAGAGTCAAAAAATTTCGTGATTGTTTATTAAAACACCACCAATTGGATGAACAAAATAAAAACAGCAAACCCATCTCAGAACAAGATATACTTAACCAAGTACAAACCAAAAAATACTCCAAAATCCCTGAGAATTATGACAGACCAGTCGGTGAAGCTGTAGAAGTTAAATCGCCAAGTTTACAAGGGTTTAATAACAAAGATACACAACTATTAGCATCGGTACCGATAGGTACATGGGTTGAATTTCCGCGTTTTAATAAAGATTCTGTAAAAGCACAACTGTCTTGGATTAATCCAAAATCGGGCAAGTATATTTTCGTTAATTCACGTGGCTTGAAAGTAACAGATAAGAGCCCTAAAGAATTGTTGGCCGGTTTAAAAGATAAGATGATTATTGTTGAAGACAGTCTCATCTAAAATGTTGAGAAAAACCACTCAATAAAACATAATGAACACATATTACCCATAAAAAAAGGCAGCGCGTGCTGCCTTTAGTTGTTTGAATTGAAGGACTCAATCCTTCTGGTGATTATTTATTTAGGATCATCAGGAAATGCCAATGTCCACTTAACCGTATCAATGCCTATACTGTTAGAATTTGGACCATAAAATCCAGCATCTTCAACATAATAAACAAAAGCTATTCGGCCATCACCATTGATATCACTGGTAAATAATGTCCATTCTAGTAATGGGTATCCTGCTGGATATTCATCCTCAGTAGTTAAATCTTCATTAATAACCAATAATGTTTCAGTAAAATCGCCAAATCCGTCAGTACAATTACCAGTATTGATTTCTCCAGTTGGACTATAAACCAGATAAAGTCTATCAGGATATACGTTAAAATTATTGCTAGATTTTACAGAGCGGGTAAAAAATGACATGGACTCTAAATTCCCCAAGTCAGGCATGATTAAATAATTACATATGGTGCCAGAACTGCCTTCTTCGCCAGCAGTGTTATTGAAATTTGCAGAAATATAAGAATTAAACGCACCAGCCTGTGATACATAATTGGCTGGGCTGCCTTGGAACCAGCTTGTAGTTCCTATTGGATCAGATTGGTTTGATGTTCTCCAACCAGGTAAGTTTACTATGCTTTCAAAGCTTTGATCAGTTGAAACGATTTGTGCTTGAGAAGCAGTAATAATTATTACATTGAATAATAATATCAATAACAAGTGTTTTTTCATGGTAGATGGATATTTGATCTGTAAAGGGTGGATTGTATAATTATTAGTATTCAATAGCAAGATTTTAGAACTCAGCCATTGTGATTCTTGGAATTCCAGCTAAATCATTTTCTGATTTAACATTTTTATAACAATTCTCATGTAAATACTGTTGAATAGTCTGAGATTGATCATACCCATGTTCAAGCATTAAAGTACCACCATTATTCATGAAATACTTGGCATTTTCAATAATATGAAACAAGTCGGCATAACCTTTATTCTTCGCAGTCAGTGCAGAAATTGGCTCGTGTTTGAGTGACTTTAAATGGCTGTCATTTTCATCAATATAAGGTGGGTTTGAAACTATGATGTCAAATGTGTTGGGTCCAATTTTTTCAAACCAATGGCTTTGAATAAAATTGACATTAGCAACCTTGTTTTGTGTTTTATTGAATTCAGCCACTTTAATACATTCAGATGAAAAATCAATTGCAGTGATATTGGCATGTGGACGTTCTTGAGCGATACTTAAGGCAATCGCACCTGTGCCTGTACCTAGGTCCAAAATATTTCCAGAAAACATTTTATCGGTTTTGGACAAGACCATTTCGACTAAGAGTTCTGTTTCTGGACGAGGAATTAAAGTGTGCTTGTTAACTTTTAAATCTAATTTCCAAAAAGCTTTTTGGCCAGTTATATAAGCAAACGGGATACCTTCTTCTCGTTGTTTACATATATTTATAATTTGTTCGTGTTGATCCGGAGTGATATCTTTGTCATAAATAAATAGTCCAGCTGTGTTGACATTTAACACATGGCAAAGAATTAGATCAATTTCTCGTTGTTCTAGAAATTTGCTTTGGTATTTTTTATTAATATTTTGATGTGATTTCATTTTGAAAAAAAAAGGCTGGAATCTCCAGCCTTTTATTTAATCTGTCTCTTATACACATCTCCGAGCCCACGAGACAGGCAG